>JASHUE010000454.1:0-8340 GCA_030040195.1 Streptosporangiaceae bacterium
GCCCGAGCGGTAGACGGTGGCCTGGTCGAACGGAACTCCGAGGAATACCGCCTTGGCCCCGAAATCTCGCAACGCGTCGGCCTTGCACTCCAACCAGGGCGAGCCCATGAAACTGGCCCTGGCGGACTGCGGCAGACCCGGTCCTTCCCAGCCCTCGGGGCCCAGTGCGTACGGCGCGCGATTGGTGTCCATTGTTCTCCTCGCTCCCGGGTGACGGACAAGGCGGTTGGCGCTCAGAGCGGCGTGGGGCGCAGGTCGGCCGGGCTGCCGAGCAGCCCTCGCAGCCAGGTGCGGGCATTCTCGCCGAGCTTCGGGACGAAATACCCGCCCTCCTGCAGCACCAGTGTCGGCAGGCCGAGGCTGGCTACTCGCCTGCCGACCTCGTCGTACACGTCGGTGCTCAGGGCGAAGTCGGCGATCGGGTCCTGGCCATAGGTGTCCAGGCCCAAGGAGACGACCAGCACCGCTGCATCATGCGCGGCGATGC
Organism: Streptosporangiaceae bacterium; assembly: GCA_030040195.1. GTDB lineage: Bacteria > Actinomycetota > Actinomycetes > Streptosporangiales > Streptosporangiaceae > JAJYUU01. Next base: position 488 of record JASHUE010000454.1, read on the forward strand.
GCTCAAGCGCCTTCTCCAGCGTCGCGAGGTAGGCCTCATTTGTGCATCCAGCGCGGAGCGGGAAGTTGAGCGTGAAGCCCTCGCCTTGGCCGGCCCCGCGCTCGTCCGCCCAGCCGATGTAGTAGGGGAACGCCCGGTCGGGGTCGGCGTGCAGGGACACGTAGAGAACATCCGCGCGCTGGTAGAAGATCTGCTGGGTTCCGTTGCCGTGGTGGTAATCCACGTCAAGCACCGCCACCCGCCCGACTCGGTCGGCCAGGTACGCGCTGGCCGCCGCCGAGTAGTTGAACAGGCCGTATCCGCCGAACGCCGACCGGGGGCAGTGATGTCCAGGCGGGCGGGCCAGACCGTAGACCGATCTGTCCCCGGCGAGCAGCAGGTCGGCTGCGGTAAGTGCGACATCGACCGCAGCGCGTGCCGCCTGATAGCTGCCAGGGACAAGCGGCGTCATCGTCTCAAAGCACCAATAGCCGATGCGCCCGACCGGGCCGGACGGTTCTGGCGCAGGTCCCATCCCCTCTCGCATGGCCGGGTGGAGGACCGTGTCCGGCATGTACTGGGGTGGCATTGAGCTGCCACCGCCGCCATGCGATCGCCAGAGGCTCCATGCCTCCTCGAGGAACCGCACCAGGCCTTCATGGTGAACCGCGGTGATGGGACCCAGGCCGTGCTCCGCGGGAGAAGCGAAGCTGAAGTCCGCGTCGGCGGCCAGCGCGGCCCGGATCGACTCCGCCCTTGCCGGCACCTCGTACATCGGCATCGGGATCCCGTATTGCACCTCCGTCACCGGGTCGTGCAGCACATGGGCGGAGTCATAGACGACCTTCATTCCGGACATCAGGCAGCCACGAACTGATGGCTGAGGACCTTCTCTGCTGTGAGGGTGACTATGACTCCGCGTAGCACCCCGGCGTTGTACTCACTGCCGGGATTGATCGCCGTTGTGCGGCCGAGCCTGGCCACGCCGCGGGACTCGTGGATGTGCCCGTGCAGGGACAGCACCGGCTGATGCGCCTGCAGGGCGTGGCGGACCGCCTGACTCCCGACCGGCACCATCCTGGCGCTGGCACCACCCACGAGCCGGAGACTGCCATCGAGCTCGGGAGCATCGTCGATTCTGGTGTCATACGGCGGGACGTGCAGGTTGAAGACAGCTGGCATCGCCGGATCCAGCTCCTTGACCAGCCGCTCGATCTTCTCGCTGAGCTGCTCCTCGGACAGTTCCCTGTCGGTGTGCCAGGGCGTGACGTTGGAGTAGCCGAGGGAGAGGAACTGCACCCCGCCGATCTCGATGAGCTGCTCCTCTGCGTTGCCGACAGTCGAGTCCGCGAGCACGTCGGCCACGTAGTGGCCGTCGTCGTTGCCGGGCATCACCAGGCACTTGACCTGCGAGCTGGCCAGGCGCTCGGCTGCCAGGTCCATCCATCGCTGGATGTCGGCGCGCATGACCTCATCGAAACGGGCCTGGCGCGCGGCAGCGTCGCGGTCGAGCGCGGCCAGTTCGTCGGGCTCGCATCGGTAAGGGTAAAAGCCGTTGAAGCGAATCTGCGCCTCAAGCTGCTCGAGATCGTCGTCATCCCTGGCCTCCGCAACCCGGCCGAGGAAGCGGGCGCGCCACGTGCCGGCCCGCTCACGGACGACGGCCACCATCGCCTTGCCCGTCAGGTCTCCGCCGAGGACGATCACGTCGACGCCGTAGAAGTCGCCTGCCTTCAGGAACTTGCGCCAGCACGTGTCCGAGCCGTGGATGTCGGCGGCATAGAAGATCCTCACGACGTTGTCGTCTCGGTTACGTCTGAGCAGCCTCATCGGCGGCCTCTCATCTCGTCGGCCGGCTATTCAGGCGGGATCACGGTGTAGGCGAGGTCAATGTTGATGCCACGCGCCCGCTGGATCGCCCTGATCGTGTAGAAGATTGGCAGTGCCACGAGGAAGACCGCCACGACCAGGATGACTCGGTCGGTGTTCAGATGCCAGTTTGTGCCCGAGTTCGGGTCAAGCAGGAGGTTCACCACGGCGACCGCCATCAGGACCGCACTGGCGACGCCGACGATGGTGAGAACGGGGATCCCGCGGAATCGCTGGTTATAGGGGGAGGACTCGAACAGCTCGGGTTTGCGGAACGGCAGCGCGGCGCCGGCGACCGAGACGATGAGATACGTCAGGCACAGTCCGACCAGGCCGACCAGGAAGGTGAGCTGCGGGTTCAGCGACACGATGATCACGCTGATCACGCTCACCACGGTGATGACGGCGACCGCGACCACCGGGGCGCTGGTCTTGGGGCTCACCTCGGCGACCTTGTCCGGCAGCAGGTGGTCGAAACTCCAGGCGAAGATGTTACGGGACAGCTGGAGCATGGTCTGGGTCACGAAGATGATCAGCATCGAGGTGAAGCCGAGGATGATTATCGTGCCGACCACGATGTTGCCCGAAGCTACGGCCGCCACCTCGGTGTACAAGGGCGTGAACGCGAACTTGTAGGCGCCGGGGGCAGTCAGGGCGAGCCCGGCCAGGAAGCCGTGGCCCGCTCCGGTCAGGAATGCGAAGGCGGCCAGCAGTATCAGCACTGTCGCGAGCACATGCGCGCCGGGGATGGACAGGATGCCGCTGCGCTTGGCTCGCTTGATCTCTCCGCCGAAGTAGACGGACTGGAAGATGAAGGCGAGCGCGTAGAACGGCTGCGTGAGCATGAGGAACGACTCGCGCAGGCTGAAATGCGCGTTCGCGGCCGCCCCGTTCTTGAGGATGAGGGCGCTGGCGTGATGAGGGCCGCCGAGCGCGACAACGTAGTCATCGAACCGGGAGAAGACGGTCGCCCGGCTGGTGACCAGCAGCACGATGATCGGAATCAGCATCGCGCCGACGAACCACAGGACGAATGTCCAGCGCTGGATGCGCAGGAACGTTCTCAGGCCCCGCCCGAACGCGAGCAGCAATGCGGACAGCAAGACGACTATCAGCCCGACGATGAGCGTCCCGCTTCTGGTGTCCAGATAGTTAGCTGTGCTCAACAGGCCAGCCGAGCCGGTGCGCGCTGCCCACAACCGAAGCAGCGGCGACAGGCCGTAGGCGGTGGTATAAGCGGCGTAGAGGCCCACGAAGAACGTGATCCAGAAGTTCCACGACAGGTTGCTCATGAACCCAAGGGGCGGGCTCAGGACCCGGCTGATCCAGGTGTAGTCGCCGCCCGATCTCGGGATGATCGCGGTGAGCATCGCGTAAAGGAAGCCGGTGGTTACGGTCACCAGAAACGCGAACAGGCACGCCAGGTAGAGATTCCCGCCCGTGTAAAAGGCGGTACCGAAGAGCAGCAGGAACGCGATCGCCAGCGGGACCGACGCCCAGATCATGTTGTACATGGCCGCGTCAAGCCAGGAGACCTCCCTGACCAGACCGGTCGCGTTGCGGACGAAGAACCCGCTTCCGGCGCCCGTTCCGCTGACGCTCGTTTCGCTATCCGTCATGTCCGTACCTCCTTATACGGGGCCGGGGCGCCCGCACGCTTGTGCGAGACGGGCCGGGCGCGGCGTGGTTCCGCTGTTAGTCATCACGACGAGTGCTGGATCTGAACCGCATAGCGCACGGTAGATTTCGGGCCGGCGATGCGCCATATAGCCAAGCGCCGGGTCAGCCTGGCCGGTCGTTGGCACGTCCGTCAGCAGCAGTTCCTCGTCCTGGCCGGCCTGCGCGACCAGGTTGCCGCGGGCGTCCGCGACGAGACTGCGCCCGAAGTAGCGCCACCCGCCTTCACTGCCCACCCGGTTGCACACCGCTACGACGCACTCGTTCTCGAGCGCTCGCGCGGCGAAGATGACGTCCTGGTCTCGTTCATACGGTGTCATGTTGGTCGCGGCGACGGCGACGACCGTCGCCCCGGCCAGCCGGAGCATGCGCGGCACCTCGCAGAATTCGCCGTCGTAGCAGATGAGCGGGCCGACCACCTGCCGGTCCGCTGCGACCACTTCAACCTCGCGGCCAGCGGACCACCAGCTGGCCTCTGCGCCGAACAGGTGGAGCTTGCGGTGAACCGCGCGGCCACCGGCCGGGGTGAGCGCGATGGCGCAGTTGGCGGCGCCGTCGGCGACCGGAAGCGGACCGCCCGCCACGACCGTGATCCCATGGACTCTGGCGGCGTGCGCCAGGGTCGGCACCGCGGTCTGCTCGGTCTCGACGGCCAGTCGCGAGCGAAGCGCCCTGTCGGGCAGCGTCCAGCCGGTGAGGCACATCTCCGGGGCGATGAGCAGTCCTGCGCCTGCGGCGGCGGCAGTTCGCATCCCATCCAGGACTCGTTCCAGGTTGGCCTCCAGGTCGCCGACGATCGGAGCGAACTGCAGGAGCGCGAGTCGCAGGACGTGACCCGGCATGAGCTGTTACCAGCCCCAGCGGACGGGCAGGTCGGCGGTGAGAATCGTCGTGGTGCCGTCCGCGTCGATCAGGACCATGTCCTCGAAGCCGGCCGCGTGCCCGTTCCGGCCAACCTGGATCTCGACCGACCAGACAGTGCTCTCGGTCACGACCGCCGACTCATCTGGGGTGTTGCGGGCCAGCCACGGGTCATCGAAGGCGTGCCCGTCCTGATGACCGAAGCAGGGGAAGCTTGAGTTGAAGGCGACTTCGTCGGTGAACCCGTTGTCGAGGAGGTAGGCCTTCCCGACGTCGAACAGCTCGCCGGCCGTCACGCCCGGCTTCAGATGGCTGATGACCGTGCGCACACAGCCGGCCGCGCCTTCGATGATCTCCTGCTGCCACGCGGCCGGGCGATCACCGGCCACTCTGGTGCGGACGATGTCGTAGATGTAGCCGTTGACGTAGCCGTAGTTGTCCGGATGGACCAGGTCACCGGGCCGATAGCGCGTGCTGGCGTCATGCTGCGGCAGCCGGGGCCACTGGAAGTGCCCGGAACAGGCTCCCGACGCATACGGGATGTCCCACTGGGCGACGCCGGGGATCAGCGCGCCGTAAGCCATCGCGGCCGCCGCCCCGTCGCCATCGGTCGCGCCTTCGACGGCGCGCTCCATCAAGATCGTACTGATCTCGGCGCCGATCCTGGCCGAGTACTTCAGCATCTCCAGCTCGGCCGGGCTCTTGCGCATTCGCAGTTTCATGACCAGGTCATCGACGTCCCGGAATGCGGCCCGCGGCAGCTCGGCACCGAGATAGCGGTAGGCGGAGGCGGGCATCGCCTCCAGCCCGACGATGCCGACCTCACCCTCGGCCAGGCCATGGCGGCGCGCGACCTCCGCGACGCCGCGGTAGAGGTTCCGGTCAGAGTGCACAGCGTCGATGGCGACGAGGTCATCGCGCCAGTCCGGGATCTCCACGCACAGCTCGGCGTCGCCGTCCGCGGTGACGATCACGGCGGAGTGCCCGCGGCCGCTCCACAATGGCTGCTTGTCGTTGATCCACGGGAACGGGCCGTAATGGTTGGTCAGGTACAGCACGTCGCCGAAGTTGTCATAGGTGGCTCCGCCGCGCGACCAGATGATCAGCCCGCGCAGGCCTTCATCACGGGCCGCAGCGGCGGCCCGCTGGCGTCGCTCGCCGTACTCGGCTCGCGGGATGGTCGGCTGCTCCCCGATGGGGTGGTCCGGTCGCTCAACTTCAAGGTTCATGACCGGCCCTCTCGACTGCGGGATCTACGGAAGCGCGAAGTACATTGGTCTGATAAAACGCTGTTCAGCAACTTATGTCAACAGTTTGTTGCCGATTAGCGAAGTGAAAGCTAGATTTGCTTACCGGATCAGGAATCCTGATCGTGAAATATGCAAGCTGCAGGGAGCTGCCCGTGACCGACGCCAGAGCCGAAGGTCGAAGACTCGGCGATCTCGACCGTACCGACGTAGCGATCCTCCGGCTGCTGGAGCAAGACGGCAGGACACCCACCGCGCAGATCGCGCGCACGCTGGGGATCTCGGAGCCGACCGTGCGCAAGCGAATGGACCGGCTGTTCGAGGACGACATCATCAAGGTTGTCGCCGTCTTCAACCCGCGGAAGACAGGTTACGGCACCGATGTCCTGATCATGATCAGAGTCGCTCCGGGACAGTTGCAGGCGGTCGGGCAGGCGCTCGCGGCCATGGAGCACATCGTGTACCTCGGCTACACCACCGGCAGGCACGACATCATGGTTGAGGCGCTCTTCGCCAACGACCAGGCTCTCTTCCAGTTCCTCGAGGAGGAGCTGCCCATGCTTGGCGGGATCGTCGGCACCGAGACAGCGCACGTCCTCAGGACAGAAAAGATCAACTACGACTGGAAGCTCCCGGCAGCCTTCGGCTCATCATCCCAGCCGGAGACTCAGCTGGCTCCCTCAGAAGCCAGTTAGCGAGCGCGCAAAGACGCGGCAGAGGAGATGTCATGTACACCTGGCCGGCTGTGGACTGGCAGTCGCTGCGCGCTCAGCGCACGGGCAAGCTCGCAGAGCTCATGCGGCGGCGCGGCCTGGACCACCTGCTGCTGACGGGTTTCGACAATATTCGGTACGCCACCGACTACCGGACGTTGATCATCGCTGAAGGCTTCGACTGGTTCGCGGCGGTCGTTGACCAGGAAGGTACCTGCGACGTATTCGTGCCGTGGGTCGACGAGGTGGCTCAGGCCCCGGAGGCTGGGCTCCCCAAGATTCGAGCGCTGCACCCGCTGCCGTCCTGGAGCCCCGCACTAGCCCACGTCCGGACCTGGACGCAATCCGTTGCGGGAGTGCTGCGCCAGCGAAACGCGCGGCGGATCGGCTTCGATCTTGTCTACGCAGACCTGCTGGCGGCCCTGCGCCAGGAAGCTCTCCACGCCGATTTCATCCCGACGGCCTCTGACCTGTTCGATCTTCGGCGCAGGAAGGATGCGTCCGAGGTCGAGCTGCTCGTTGCGGCCAGTCAGGTGAACTCGCGTGCGGCCCGGGCAGCCATGGAGGCAGCTAAAGCCGGGATGACCGATCACGACATCCTGGCCGTGGCCATGGACAGCCTCCAGCGCGACGGGTCCGAGTTCGTCAGCCACTCGCTGTGCAACGTGCGACGTGGCACGGGCACGTGGTTCGCGGTCGGCAACGAACTGACCGAGGGAGATGCCTACTTCTTCGACATCGGCTGCTCGGGCATCGGCGGGTACGCATCGGACCTGGCGCGGACGGGTTTCGTCGGCGAGCCACCCCCGGCGGTCCGGCGCGCACATCGCCTGCTGCTGGACGCTCACAGCGTCGGTGAGCAACGGGCGCGGCCAGGCGTGCGGGCCTCGGAGATACACGGGGCCATCAACGACCGCCTGCGCACGGAGGGACTGCCGGTCACCCCTTACGCACTCGGACATGGGGTCGGGCTCCGGGCCTGCGAGCCTCCCACGATCTACCGGGCCGACCGGATGGATCGCGATGAGGTACTCCAGGAGGGGATGGTCATTGCGCTCGAGCCGGAGACGGCGGTAGACGTCGCCGGGCGGACGATCGTCCTGAAGGTTGAAGACAACTACCTGGTTACGAGCGACGGCCTGCAGCGCCTGACGAACGCGCCCTATGCGCTGAGCTGACCAGCGGCGATTGCGGTGGCGGCTCAGCGTTGCCGAACATCGCAAGACTACGGCGACCGAACAGCCTGGCGGCATTCCGGCAATAAGAGGTCAGGAGTCGGCAGCAGTGACCCGTGGAGCAGAGCTGATGAGCGCAGTCGGCGGCGCGGGGGAGGCTGGCGGATTACCTGCGGGCCTCTGGCCGGGCTGATGCCGCGGTGGCGGCCGCTTTCCGCGACATCCCTCGGCACACCTTCCTGCCCGAGATTGAGCCAGTGCGGGCCCTATCAGGACCGCGCAGTTGTGATCAAGTCGGATGGCGAAGGGCTGCCGGCCAGCGCGTCGGCGCA
>JASHUE010000455.1:0-4222 GCA_030040195.1 Streptosporangiaceae bacterium
GAAGGCGGCGGGCCCGAACAGCGACTGCGCGGGGACGAGTTCGTCAAAGTTGGCGTTGGTGAAGTTGAACAGGAGCGGGATGAACGCTGTCGCGAAGCAGCCGAAGACGCCGATGACGCCGGCCGCTATGGTGGCCGCCCGCCTGCCGTAGCCCTTGTAGGCGGTCACGAAGAACAGGGAGTACACGAGCAGGTCACCGAGGCCGAGAACGCAGTCGACTTTGCCGAATCGCATGCCGACCACCGGCGTGAGCGGGTGCGTAATGTAGCGCGCGAGTAGCCTCCCGGTCAGCGGATAGTACGAGGCGAAGACGACGTCGTAGCAGGCGAGCCCGAGCGACAGCCACGCGACGTGCCGCAGCTTCATCCCGCCCTGCACGTACAGGTTGCACACGGCGATCGCGGCGAGCAGCACGGCGACGCTCTGCTGGAGGTACCACCAGTCCCATCCGGCGACGGTCCCCATGATGTGATTGCTCGACCAGATGTTGAGGCCGAACAGCAAGCCGATCCCCAGCCAGATCCCCACCCGGCCGACCAGGTGCGCGTAGCCGATGTAAAGGGCAGCGGCGAACGTGACGACCAGGATGCAGGTAACCACCACATCCGGGAGCCAGCCGTACACGAACGGCAGGACGCCGATGACGACCAGCAGGATCACGACGTCGCGTGTGTTGAACGTCCCCACCGGCGGGCGCTCCATGCGCACACGCCGGAAATAAGCGAGCGCGCCCGCGCAGGCCACGACCACGCCGGTCAGGATCACGCAGAACAGCAAGAAGGTCTCTTCCCACAGGGGCAGCGGGAAAATATACACCGGCATGTCATGCTCCGACGAGTGCGTGCTGGCTGGCGAACGTGGTCTCGTGCATGTCGCTACGGGTGTGGCGAAGCGAGCCGGCCTGGTCGTCGCCGACGATGTCGAGGTCGACGTCGAGCCCGGCCGCCGCAAAGTGGCGGACGGCGTCGGCCTCGCCGTAGCCAGCGATCGCGCTGGCCGGCAGGGTGAGCCGGATCCGGCCGTCGCAGGCGGCGGCGCGATATCGCGCGGGCCAGGGCTCGGCGGGCAGCGACTCGATCGTCTCGATGAGCTGCCGGGACGTCACGACCTCACCGCCGGGCAGGCGCAGCATATGGTCGGCCTTGCCGAGGATCAGGCTGGTCGCGGGGATGGCGGCCAGCTCACAGCGCAAGGGCGTGTCGGGTAGGCGCCGGGCGACGTCGCGGGTGTCATAGCGGAACACCGGCGTGCAGTCCCGGTACGGGAAGTACGGGGTGATCACGAGCGTGCCGAGCGCGCCGGGGGCGGCGGGCTCGCCCGTGTCCAGGTCGACCACCTCGGTGAGCCCTAGGTTGATGTCGTGGTGCATGTGTCCCCGGCTGCAGGGACGCCCGGTGACCGGGACGATCTCGGTCATGCTGTAAGGGTCCTCGATGTGCGGGACGCCGAGCGTCTGTTCGGCCGCCCGCGCCAGGCTCGCGGACAGCACCTCGCCACCCACGACGAGGCGGCGCAGCCGGAAGTCGCCGGCGCCCAGGCCGGCGTGCCGCGCCGCCTTCACGAGCTCGGCGAGATAGCTGGGGACGGTCAGCAGGATCGTGGCGCCCCCCTCGGCCAGGCTGTCCAGCGCTGCCTCCGGGGCCACGATGCCGAGCGGACGGCACCCGGCTCCGGTCAGGCGGCAGCCGCCGGCTGCCAGGTGCAGGGCCACGGTGGAGCGCGAGCTCAGGTTCACCTGCATGACATCGCCGGGCCGAAGCTCGCCGCGCAGCACTGAGGCGAGCGCGCCGAGCGCGGGCCACAGCTCCATCTCATAGCGCGACAGCCACACTTCCGCGGGGCGCCCGGTGGTGCCGGTGGTGCGGGTGGCGAGGTAGGCCGGGGCGTCGGTGCAGCGGAAGTCTCCTGGCCGCCCGGTCAGGTCCGCCTTCACCGTAACCGGGATCGCCCGCAGCCCTGCAACGTCAAGCTTGGCCGGGTCGATCTGTGCGGAGCTGAAGTGGCGCGCGTAAAACGGTGACTGCGCGGCGAGCCTCTGCGCTGTCCGGCGCACGTTGTTGTTGGTGAACTCGAGCCGGTCCTGAGGATTGGTCGACGGCCCTTCGACCAGCTCGGCCGCGTCCGCACCCGCCTCGCCGAACTCGGCCACGGTCGCGAGCACGTCGTCGACAAGCCGCTCGACGTTGCGCGGGTCAAGCCGCCGCCCCTGGGCCATGCCCAGCGCCAGCCGGAACTGCCGTACGCCTGTCTCGAACATCGCTTCGTTCCGTCCTTGTGCGATCGCGAGTGCGACTGCCTCAGTGCATGCGGGTCCCGGGCGTGCGGGCCGGCGCTGCCCGAGGTCGGGTTGCGCCGGCCCGCACGGAACCTCATCGGCCTTCGCGGTTAGACGCTGGCGGCGGCGGCTGCGCTGAACAGCACTGCGCTGAGCGAGCCCAGCACGTAACGCAGGTGCTTGACGCTAGAACGCATGGTTTCCCTCCTTCCGAGTACTCGGCCAATGTGTTGTGGGAGTGGTCAATGGGTTGCCGGCGGCCACGGTCAGCGCAGGACCACGACCGTGAGGTTCATCATCGGGTGGAGGCCGCAGGTCACGTAGTACGTGCCGGGTGTCAGCCACGGGCCGGTCTTGTAGACGGAGTTCGATTGCATCAGGTGGTAGCCAATCAGCGGCTCGCCGGGCACCGGGGTGGTGATACGCCCGTTCTGGCCTGGCCCGATCTCGTGGATATTGCGCGAGCTGTCGACGAACGTGAGGTACTGGCCCCGGTGGATGTACACGATGTCCGGGCCGGCGAAGTCCATGAAGGACATGCCCACGGTATTCGGCGGAGCCGGCTTGGGGTTCCCCACGATGACGGCAGGTACTAAAATCCCCGCCAGAATCCCGGGAGCGACTAGAAAGATGCGCGGTACTCGGGCGAGAATGCCACGTAATTCAGCCACCGGTTTCCTCTCGCCAGCAGCGCTCGTCGACAGAGGACGACTGTAGATCCATTGGCCGCTTCCCCTCAGACTTCCTTGTCGTCGTTGTCTCGAACGCGGCCAGCCGTCGGCTAGCACGCGTACTCTACGTCGCCGTTTTTAGCAGGTAAATAGATAGCTCCCAAAATCGTGACTAGTGTTAATCATTGTTGTTATTGTCGTCTCCTGTTGCGGTGACACCGTTCGGCACACCAGGCAGCCTGAGGGGACGGCTGCGGCGGTTGCATGGCTGCGCAACGCCGCGGGTTACGGGGCGCCGGACGCGCGGCGGGTGGGCTGGCCCGCCTGCCTCCCCCACCGAACCGCTGCACGAGACCGCCGCCCGGGCAGGAGCGCGGGTCGCTGCGGCCGCGGGCCGCGCGCGGGGCTGCCCAGCAGAATGGCCTCCCGGCCCAGCCGAAGGCCGTTTGCGCCAAGGCCGATCTCACGGTCTTTGCGGACCGGCGACGCGCTCTGTGGCTGGCCATTTATGGCCAACCAGGCCGTCAGCCGGCCGTTGGCCGCGACTCGTCGAGCCAGCCCGCATCTGAGCGGCCGCAGGCAAACGCGCAGCTTGTTCGCGCTTCAGGGCGCTGCGCTCTGTCGCAGTATCAACGCGTCGATGGTGAATCAGACGCCAGACGTGCCGCCACGCTGATCGGTAGACGCCCTGCACTCAGAACGCGCCGTGCCATATATGGGGCGATTTTGCCTGTGGGTGATCCGACCACGAGGAACGCTTGGCTCCTGCCGCGCAGAAGCAGCGACCGCGGACCGGACGGCGTCATTCTCGCCTGTTTTGGTAGGAATTGATGGCCGATGCCGAGGAGCGAGCCCTGTTCCCCCAGACGCGGATGTATGACTGGCGTCCTGTCATCGCTGTCATGGTAATGATGGTGGCAGCCCACTCAGGTATAGCTGCGCGGCTGACAGCTGATAAGGCGCAGGGAAGGGAAACGTCGACTGCTTTCTTATTCTTCTCACAGGAAAGCTATAGTGGTGATCACGGTGTCAATCTCCGCGGCTTCGTCCTATGACGCCGGGCTCCTGGTTATGCAATGCGCGTGCCAATCTACTCATTCGGAGGACGTGACATGAGCGAAACGCACGAGCATGCCCAGTTTTCCGGGGTCGGCACAAACAGGCGCGTATTCATGCGAAGGTCTGCGGCAAAAGCTTTCCTGGCACCGTTAATCACGTCGTTCGCGCTGGAGGGCATCGCCGTCGCGGATAACGCAGATCCATCGCGCGAGCGCTG
>JASHUE010000456.1:0-5771 GCA_030040195.1 Streptosporangiaceae bacterium
TTCAGACCGGAACGAGGTGGCTTCCGGGCTTAGGTCAGGGCAGCTGCGGAGCGGTCGATGGTCAGGTACCAGTAGCCGCCCGCGAGATTCAGCGTCGCAATACCGAGGAAGAAGGCCGCCCACCCGTAGACGCCGTACGAGAGGCAGATGAGGCCCGCGGCGGCCTGGATGCCGCCCCCGGCAACGTGCCCGACCCCATAGAAGCGCGGGTGGCGGTAGCCCCATGGCGGGAGCAGCCGGTTGAGGCCGGATCTCGGGGGATTTTGCCACGACCCGCGCAGACCCTTCCGCATGTCGGGAAGGGGCGTGTAATCGAGTACCAGGCGCCAGCCGCGCAAGCCCTCGCTCTGTGCGTTCATCGCAATGCCTCCTGTGCTGTGGTGTCGGCCACCCGATTACCTATCAATATGATATCACTTTGATAGTACCCGTCAAGAGTGGCCAGCCTCGGCGAGGCGCGTCACGTCGTCGGCTAGGCGGGGCAGGTCGGCCCAGATGGAAGCCGAGTTCGCGTCGTCGGCGTGCTGGCTCCGGAACAGCGCGGCGTTGAGCCCGAGGTCGTCCAGTTGCCAGCGCAGCCGGTAGGCGGTCAGCGCCGCGTCACTCACGCCCCGGCCGGTGAGTTCGGAGTACAGGACGAATTCCGGGCTGCCGGAGTCGGCCACATGACACAGGTCCCGCTCCGGCAGGGCCAGGCCCACGGTGTCCCAGTCGACCAGGAACAGCCTGCCGCCCGCGCGCAAGACGTTGCCCGGATGCGGTTCCCCGTGCGTGATCACCGGCTGCCCGCTGGCCCCGGCCTCCAGGGCGAGGTCCTCAAATCGCGCCAGCGCCGCCGCGATGCCGTCCGCGCGCCGGGCGAGGAACTGGCGGGCTGGTTCGCTGTACGGACCGCCGGCCCATGGCCGTCCCAGGTCACTCAGCGCCGCCCGCAAGCTGGGGAGGGACGCCGGCGTGAGATCGCGGACCGCCGCGGCGTCACGGACCACAGCGGTCGCGCCGTGCAGCCTCGCCAGCATCTCGACCAGCGCTAGTCGCTCGCGCTGCGGCATGCGTTCGCCGAACGTCCAGGCCGCGCCGTCGAGATACGGGAACAGGATCGTGGCGCGGTCCTCATCGAGCCGAGCCAGCGCCGCCCCGTCTTGCGTTGGCACCGGCGCCATCGCGAACTCCAGGCCCGCCTCGCGTAGCGCGATGACTGCGCCCATCGCCGCTCGCAGGTCGGCCCATCCCTGCTCCGGGGCGGCGCCGCGCCAGCCGCCGCCCAACTCGGCGACCGTGACGAACCACGTACGGCCTCCGGCTTCGGTACCCAGCCAGTGATGGTCGCCGAACCCCACCGCCAGGTAATTCAGCTGGACGGTCGCAAGTCCCCAGTGGTCGGCCAAGGCCGCGACGATGTCGGACTCGTTGATGTCGGCAGACGGCGCCTTCACTGACGCATGCTAATCAGCCCCGCGCGTTGTGGGGCAAGGGAATGGCCACGGTCGCCGCCGCGCCCCACTGGTCGGCGAGCTTATCCGCCTGATTGGCGATGCTCAGGCCGGCACGTGAGCAGCCCGTCGCACCGAGTCCGGGAGTCACGTTGGTGTCATCCCGACGGCGGCGGTCCCGTTGCGGCGGCCTGGGTGGCCGACCCGCGTCTCGGCAAACTTCAGCAATCAGAACTAAGCGGACACTCTTCCGTGGACGCGCGAGACACGCGACGGCAAAGAGAGCATCGCGCGCGAGGTTTCATCGATTCTGTACAATTTCTAGGATCATTTGTACGGTTTTGCGCGTACAGAGTCGATGAAAAGACGCAGAGTGATCGGAACGGATAATCATGAATACCGCATTTCGGCTTCGGCAATGTGCTGCGTCCAGCGGTCAATGCCGGTCGAGGTGCGGGCGTGGCTAGCGGCGGCGCGGGCGCGACCGTTCGCTGGCTTGGGCCGATCAGGCTCGGGGCAGCTGTTTCGGTCTAGCTGCCCCGAGCCTCGGTCGGCCCCACGCCCTAGGACTTGCTGTCGGCGGCGGCGACCTTGTCGGCCAGATGTGAAGGCAGCGGCTCGTACCGGAGGTAGCTCCGGGTGAACGACCCCGTCCCGTGCGACATCGACCGCAGGTCGATCGCGTACCTGATGACTTCGAGTTCCGGGATCTCGGCCTTGACCAGCGTCCGCCCGCCGGCCAAGGGCTCGGTTCCGAGCACGCGACCGCGGCGCGAGGACAGGTCCGACATGACCGCGCCGACGTAGTCGTCCGCGACGAGGACCGAGACCTCATCGACCGGCTCGAGCAGGAGGACCTGCGCCTTCGCGGCGGCATCCTTGAGGCCGGCGCGGCCGGCCTTCTGGAAGGCCATGTCCGAGGAGTCCACCGAGTGGGCCTTGCCATCGAACAGCGTGACCCGGACGTCGACCATCGGATAGCCGGCCAGCACGCCCTGCTCCAGCTGCGCGCGGACGCCCTTCTCGACGGACGGGATGAACTGACGGGGCACGACGCCGCCGACGATTTTGTCGACGAACTCGAAGCCCTCGCCCGAGCCCAGCGGCTCGACCTCGACGTGGACGATGCCGTACTCGCCGTGGCCGCCGGACTGCTTCACGTTGCGGCCGAGGCCCTGGGCCTTGCCGGCCACGGTCTCGCGCAGCGGCACCCGCAGGGGGACCGTTTCGACCGCGACTCCGTAACGGCTCGACAGCCGGTCAAGCAGCAGGTCGGCATGGGCCTCGCCCATGGTCCAGAGCACGAGCTGGCGGGTCTCGGCGTTGTTCTCCAGCCGCAAGGTCGGGTCCTCGGCGACCAGCCGCGCGATCGCCTGCGACATCTTGTCCTCGTCGGCCTTGGACTTGGCCGTGATCGCCACCGGCAGCAGCGGCTCCGGCATGGACCACGCTTCCATGAGCAGCGGGTTGTCCTTGTCCGACAGGGTGTCGCCGGTCTCGGCGGTAGCGAGCTTGGCGACGGCGCAGATGTCGCCGGCCTGGCACTGGCTGACGGTCCGCTGCTGCTTGCCCAGCGGCGAGGTCAGGGCGCCGATCCGCTCGTCTTCGTCGTGGTCGGCATGGCCGCTGGCCTGACGGCCGTGACCGGACACGTGCACGGTTGCGTCCGGGCGGAGCGTGCCGGAGAACACGCGGACCAGGCTCACCCGGCCGACGTAGGGGTCGGACGTCGTCTTGACGACCTCGGCCAGGAGCGGCCCGTTCGGGTCGGACTTCAGGTTGTTGACCGGCTTGCCGTCGAGCGTGGTCACGGCGGGCATCGGGTGCTCTTCCGGCGAAGGGAACGCCTGGGTGACGACCTCGAGCAGTTCGTCCATGCCGATGTGGTGCGGCGCGGAGGAAGCCAGCACCGGGTGGAAGCTGCCGCGGGCGACCGCCGTCTCCAGGTCGTCGATCAGGCCCTTGACGTCGAGCTCCTCCCCGGACAGGTAGGCCTCCATGAGGGTCTCGTCTTCGCTCTCCTGGATGATCGCCTCGATCAGCGCGCCGCGTGCCTCGGCCACCCGGTCGGCGTCGGCGGCCGGGATGTCGGCCTCGGTCCTGGTTCCGCTTGAGTAGTCGAAGAACCGCTCGGAGAGCAGCCCGATCAGGCCCTGCACGCCGCCCTGGCCGTCGGTGATCGGCAGGTACAGCGGTGCGACGGATTCGCCGAAGGCATCGCGGCAGGCGGCCAGCGCCTCCTCAAAGTCCCCGCGATGATGGTCGATCTTCGTGATGACGACCGCGCGCGGCGTGCCGACCGCGGCGCACTCCTCCCAGAGCATCCGGGTGAGCCCGTCCACGCCGTCCGCGGCCGACACGGTGAACAGGGCCGCGTCGGCGGCGCGCAGCCCCGCCCGCAGGTCGCCGCTGAAGTCGGCGTAGCCGGGCGTGTCGAGCAGGTTCACCTTCACGTCGCCGTACACGAACGGCACAAGCGTCAGGTTGACTGACCGCTGCTGCCTGATCTCTACCTCGTCGAAGTCGCTGACGGTCGAGCCGTCCTCAACCCGGCCCTCCCGCTGAATCGTCCCCGTATGTACCAAGAGGGCCTCGGCCAGCGTCGTCTTCCCTGATCCGGAATGGCCGACCAGCACCACGTTGCGCACGCTTTCGGGCTGGCCGGCCGATGATGTCCGGCCGGCGGCCCCTGTTGCGTGAGACTTCTCCGGCATCCGCATCGCCTCCTGAAGCGCTTGTTATTCGTGAGACTAGGCTGCTGTCCTGCCTTACGTGTTTCCCTGCTGCACGCCCAGCCTTTACCTGACGGTCGGGGATCACAAGCCCCTGGCCAGAATCGCCGCCACTCATCTGGTCTGTCCTCGCGGGACGATTCCGGCCGACCGCTTGCCCGCCACTAAGATCGAGCCGCCATGCTCAAAGTCCTGCGCCCCGCCCTGGGCCGGCTGCTGACGCCCGTCGGCCAGGCTCTGGCCCGCACTCCGATCACTCCGAATGCGGTGACGGTCATCGGGACCATCGGCATGTCCGCGAGCGCCCTCTATTTCTTCCCCACCGGGCACCTGTTCTGGGGCGTGGTTGTCTGCACGATCTTCGTGTTCTCCGACATGCTCGACGGGACGCTGGCCAGGATCAAGGGGACGAGCGGCCCGTTCGGGGCGTTCCTCGACTCCACCCTCGACCGGGTCGCCGACGCCGCCGTCTTCGGCGGGCTGGCCATCTACTTCGTCCGCGGCGGCCATAGCCATCTGATGGCGGCGGTCGCACTGTTCTGCCTGGTGGCAGGCTCGCTAGTGTCGTATACCAAGGCGCGGGCGGAGAGCCTGGGGCTGAGCTGTGACGTGGGCTTCGCAGAACGGACCGAACGGCTACTTATCGGGCTTGTGGCGGCGGGACTCGCCGGCCTTGGCGTACCGTATGTCCTCCCCGTTGGACTCTGGCTGCTGGCAGCGGTCAGCACGTTCACCTTCGGGCAGCGAGTGCTGGCAGCACGCCGGTCGGCCGCGAAACTCGCGGCTGGCTCGGCATCGGCATCGGCGTCGGCCGGAGCACAGGCCAATGGCGCCTCGGGCGAAGCGCGCCCGCCAGAAGCTGACCCGGAGTCGCCGGCCGTGGGCGCGGCCGGCGACCGGGAATCCGCGCCTGGAGGGTAGGAAATGGCCGGACTGAAGGACAGGCTCGCCGACGTCGGGTACGGGCTCGGCTGGAGCCTGGTGCGCAAGCTGCCCGAGAGGGTGACGTCGCGCGTGTTTCAGTTCTTCGCCGATGTGGCCTGGCGGCGCGAGGGGCCGCGGGTGCAGGTCCTCGAGGCGAACCTGGTCCGGGTACTCGGGCCTGACGTCGACGGCAAGGTGCTGCGGGCCGGCTCCAGGGAGGTGCTGCGCAACTATGCCAGGTACTGGCTGGAGATCTTCCGGCTGCCGGAACTTCCGGTCGACCACCTGGTCGAGGGCATGTACGACCCCGACGGGGGTGCCAAGTACATACTGGAACTGAACGCGACCGGCCGCGGCGTGGTGATCGCGATACCGCACATGGGGAACTGGGACCAGGCGGGCGCATGGATCATCACGATGGGGGCAGGCTCTTTCACCACGGTGGCCGAGCGGCTGAAGCCAGAGTCGGTGTACGAGCGGTTCGTCACGTTCCGTGAAGGCTTGGGTATGGAGGTGCTACCTGCTAGCGGGGGAGTCCGGCCGTTCGGGATACTGGCAGAGCGATTGCGGTCCGGCAAGATCGTCATACTGCCGGCCGACCGGGATGTCACAGGAAGTGGCATCGAGGTGGAGTTCTTCGGCGAGAAGGCCAAGATGATGGGCGGTTCTGCTGCGCTTGCCG
>JASHUE010000457.1:0-9531 GCA_030040195.1 Streptosporangiaceae bacterium
ACGGTGCAGGGCTTCAACGCGGTCGCCGATCTATGGGGCGGCGGCGTTATTCAGAGCAAGGAAGAGCTCAGCCCGGCTCGCCCGGTCGCGCCGATCGACTACACCGCCGACCTGAACGCGCCGCTGCTCGGCCTCTTCGGCAACGACGACAAGTACCCGTCGCCCGAACTCGTGGACCAGCACGAGGCGGAACTGGAGCGGCTCGGCAAGGACTTCGCGTTCTACCGCTATGACGGAGCGTCGCACGGCTTCTTCTATTACCAGTACCCGGCCTACCGGCCCGAGGCCGCGATGGACGGCTGGGAAAAGGTGTTCGCGTTCTTCGCTGACCGCCTGGCCGACTAGGACGCGCGTCCCAAAGTGGCAAAATACAAGATGTGCCGGCACTTTATAACCCAGTGGAGGTGGCAGAAGACCTAGCCGACTGCCGGCAGCGGGGGCTGGACTGGCTTGACCGCAGCACGTCGACGCAGCGGGCCGTCCGCGCCGTTTCGCTACGGGCGCTCGCGGCCGATTATGTGACGGCCAGGAGCCTCCCGGCTTCGGGCCGGATCGCGCAGATTAAGGTGCTCCTGGCCGACGGCATGACCGAGCTCGGCAGGCAGGGGAACGCGGCGGACGCCAGCCTGCTGAGGGAACTGTACTTCGGCTCCTCCTTCGAGGGGACGATCCCACCGCCCGGTGAGCTGCTGCAGACCGCGAGGACGAAGTCGGGCGAGAGCGAGACCGCATTCCGCGAGCGGCGATCCTCCCTCCTGCGGTCATTCGCGCAGTTCCTCGTCCAGTTCGTGCAGTCGGCGACGCGCCTGGCGGCCGGGACCGACGCCCGCCCGGACGGCGCGAGCAGGCACCATCAGCCGCCGCGTACCGGGTTCGCGGCTGACAACGCGCACTTCACTGAGCTACTCGCGAACGCGGTAAATGCGACGATCATCGGCATCACCAACCATCGCCTGCTGCCCGCCATCCGGGTCGCGCTTGAGCGCAAGCGCGAACTCGGCGGGCCGGACGCGTTCTGGAACTCCCTTCGAATCGTGTTCCTGGGCGAGTCGCTGCTCGCGGCCGTCAACGATGAACGCGAAGAGTTCAATGACCCGCAGGAAGCACTCCGCCAGCGGCATATGGACCGGACCTGGGCCCGGCGATCGATCAGCGTGTTCCTGAAGAGAACGCACTCGACCAGTTGGGCTCTCTATGACTGGCCGTACCTGCCGGTACTCACCGGATCGCTGTTCGAATTCCGGGATGGCAGCAAGCTGGCCCATCTGCTCATCAGGCCACCGAGGCGGTCGGCCTCGGATTATCTGTTCATTGACGTCAACGACAACGTGGACCGCTTCAGTGCGGTCTTCGACGACATCGTCCATCACAGCGTGAGCGACACCATGATCGTTCCGGTGGGCGCTCCGGCAGGCCAGGTTTTCCAGTGCAACGAGGTGCGGCTGCACGCGCGCGTGCTGAAGGATGGCTCGGGCGCGAGCGGCTGGCTTCCCATGGTCATCGTCATCACCTCGCGCTTGCGCAACGGCAAGGCGGAGGCGTTCCTCCAGCTGCGTACGGTGCAGAACGCGGCCAGGGAAGAAAACCGTTTGTCGCATCTCGGCGGGCACATCCTGCAGGAAGATCGGGTCCGGCCTTCTGGCGGCCCGGTGCCGGAAGTACCGAGGGCGTTCGACTTGTCGCACGAGACGCCGCTGAGCGCCGCCAGGCGGCTAGTACGCGATGCGACCGGGGCGGATCCCGGCACCGCCCTGCGCGCGGTCACCACCGGCAACTACCTGTATCCCGATAAAGAGCACCTGTTCTTCTTCGTGTTCGCTCTCGAACTGCCCGAGAGCCTGCACCTCCCGCGTCAGGCCGAGATGCATCCGTTCCGCCTGGCCGAACTACTGGCGATCCGGGCTAACCAGGTGCTGGCGTCCGCGCTCCATCTGTGCCGCCGGACTGACCTCTCGCAGTGCGCATTCGCCACCGCGGCAGAAGTCCTCGCGCTGAACCTGACTCTGCACGACCGCGCGGACCTCGCCGACATGATGCTCGGCCTAGCCGACGAGGCCGACTCTGACCGCGCGGCGGCGGCCGCGTCCATCAGCGAGCTGATGGCCGTGCGGACGGCGCCGAGCTCGATGGACCCTAGCCAGGAGATGCCGCTCGAGGGCCTGGCCGGCTGGCACTTCCGGGAGTTCTTCTCGACGCTCCTGCCGCTCTATGCCGAGATCGGGATCGAGGAGGCCACAGACCTGGCCGCCTGCATCGAGGCTGATGAGCGCAAGCGGGCGGCTCGCGACCGGCTCGCGGAGATGTACCAGGACGAGCATGTCGTCTCGGTGCTCCCCATGGATCTGTAACGGGAGCTGGTCAAAGCTCGATGGGAATGGAGCGCAGCAGGTCTTCGTCCTGGTACAGCGACGTCACGCGGGTCAGCACGTTCTTGACGCGGCCGGTGCTGATCTTGCTGATCCGGTGCAGTTCCTCGCTAGCTCCAGGCACACCCACCTTCCCGTACTGTGGCACGAGCACGGTGTAAAACTCGCGATACTGCCATCCAGACAAGCCCACGATCTCCATGTCCCCGCCTGGGGACGCGCGAACTGGCGCGGTGGACGCGATCAGGCTGTCGATATCGGCAGACAGGCCCGCCAGCGCTCTCGGCGATCCGCCAGCGAGGCGGGTGAGACGTTCACCAAGCTCGCCATAATTGTGCAGGGCAAGGTTCAGCGTCGCGAGCTCGACCGCAGTCGCCCAGAACTTGACTGGCCTGTCGGTGATCCTGCAAATCCCGGCCGCGACGCGCAGTGCCTGGTTCGCGCGAATGTTCACCAGCTCGTCTAGGCTGAAATGGTACATCTCGGACGCGGGCCATAGCCTCATCTCTTCGGGCAGGTCCAGCGAATATACGAAGAAGAAAAGATTGTCGGTATTAGGAGTAATAAATTTTCCGGTCGTCAGCTCTCGGACGTCCGGCGGAGCGTCGTCGCCAGTCTCAATCTGAACCCGTAGTTGTGCCGCCCGGAGCGCGCACTCACTCTTGGCATCAAACGAGGGCGGAGCCGAAATTGTCCTTGCCGGGAGCGGGGAGGTCTCATCCTGGTAAATGTGACGGGACAGATGCGAGACCATGCCTACCTCGCGGACGGCGACCTCTTCCGTGCGCAACTGCAGGACGGGAGCAACATAGCCGCGTCTGCGCTGTGTCGTCACGACGAGCACCATCGGCAGCCAGTCCTGCCGGTGAGGCTTAAGTACCGCGTCTCGGTTGAACGTCTCCGTGCAGACAAAGGTGCTACCGAAAGGGTTACCCACCGGCACCGGTCTGTTCTCGGTGATGCTGCGCTCAACCACGCGCCGGAAAGCCGTCGTGAAGTACTGGTCCGGCGGATCGTCAAACTCCATGTAAAGCTGATCGCCGACGCGTGTGCGCGGGGCAGGCTGGCGCACTATGAGCTGCACGACATGGCGCGAATCTGGCATGACGAAAAGCGAACCGGTAAACGTCGGCATGAACGGAGACTCGGAGACGGTCCAGCCAGGGCGGTCAGTCCGGCGAAGCAGCAGTTGCACTGCCCGGCGGGTCCTGGTCAGCGCCCGCCGCCTTTCCCTTAAGGCAACCCGCCGGTCAGGCGACACGTCGTGATCGTCCAGGTAGCCGAGCAGCGGCTCACCGAGGAAGACGACCTCCAAGGAGCGCCAGAATGCGTTGGGGTCGTTCAGGCGGTCTCGCTTGCGGCTGAGGGCAGCTCGGAGGGCCGGCTCAAGCAGCTCGTTGTCAAAGCCCACGACGATAGCCTCTGCGGACTCGGCGAGCAGCTCGATGAAGCGATCCGGCTGGATCCCGACGAGTCCCGCCGCGACCTTCAGGGGATTTCCGGGACTTCCCGCGCGGTCGGCATCGGAGGAAGGGTCAGCTTCTTGCGCATCGCCGTCCATCGCCTCGACCAGAAACACGGCGAAATGACTGAATGCTTTCTTGAACCGATCACGGAACTGCGGCTCGCTGGGCTCGCCGGAACTCCGCCTCGCGTCGCTGAGGAGTTCGCCGGCCGACTTGCGCACTGTCAGTGTCAGGTCGCTGAACAGCAGGCTGCGAATGAGCCTGGCATCCTCCTCGTTCTGGCTCGCCGAATACTCCTCGAGCGCAGCCGAAAGCAAGGTCTTGATCTTGTGAATCCGGTCGCCACTGCGGTTCCCGCCGTGTCGCCTGGCGTGCAGGTCGGCGAGTCTTTCGAGTTCCGGCGCCGCGACTGGACGCTGCCGCCGGCCGCGCTGCCGCTCGTCGCCTTGCTGCCCCTGGTCGCCGCGGTCCAGATTCTCCAGCCCTCGCTGACGACACCGCGCTAGCTCGTCGGCGATCTGCCTGGATCTCGGGGAACTTCCGCCGGAGATAACGGACATTCCCTAATCTTGCCACGCGGTCCTATCGGACAAACGCCTGCACCTCGTCGCTTGGGTGCAGGGTGATCGTTCGGCCGTGCGTCACGCACTGGGTGGGCCCAACGGCGAGCCCCAAAATTGTACGCAACGGACAAGCGTGGTAGCTGCCCAGGCGGCTGAGTGGTTCGATAATCTACCGGCTATCGTGTGAATACTCAGCCGTCGGTGAGTCTCCCTGGCCAGCTAGCGTCGACCTGTCACCGGCGGCATTCCTAGTTGGCTAGCTTTGGAGCAGTGGAGAACAATTCGTGTCGTCCGACGCACACTCCGCGACGAGCGCCCTAGACGTCGCCGCCTACTTCGATGAGCTGTATCGCCCTACGGAGCGCTACTGGTGGCGCCAGAGCGATCCGTACTCAGCTGATCCCGATGCCTACCCGATGTCGTTGCTGACCCAGCTAACTCTCCGCCTGATCCGCGATCGCGAGCGCGGTCGCGCACTGGATCTTGGCGCCGGCGAAGGCGCCGACTCCATCCGGCTCGCGCTCATGGGGTACACGGTGACGGCGGTGGAAGTGAGCGAAGTCGCCTGTGAGAAGATCAAGACCTTCGCGGCCGACGCTGGCGTCGACGTCGGGGTGGTGACCGCGGACATTGGCGAGTTCCAGCCCGACGGTCAGTTCGATCTCGTCATTTGCAACGGCGTGCTGCACTACATCAAGGATAAGACGCGCGTCATCGGTCGCATGCACGCAGCAACCAAGCCGGGTGGACTCAACGTCGTGTCATCCTGGACAACGTTCACGCCGGTACCGTCCTCTCATAACAGCGTGCTGGCGTACTGCGACGATGAGGACGGCGTCATTGCGCGGGCTTACGAAGGCTGGGACCTGAAGCTTAAGTACTTTGAACGTGATAAGCCGGAAGCTTCCCATAGCGGGATGCCTCAGCACTCGCACAGCCATATCAAGCTCATAGCGGAGAAGCCGACGGATAGACATCCGTGGCTCAGCGGGCTATCAGCCGCCAGGAAGTTGCAAGAACGAACAACGTGATGCGTGACCTGAGTTCTGAGCGAGACCCCGTTCCCGCGCGCTTCGGCTCGGCACCCCTCCTGAGCGTCGTGATCCCGACCTTCAACGTTGAGTCGTACATCGGGCCGTGCATCGACTCCATCGCGAGACAGGCATTCCGAGACATCGAGATAATCGTCGTGGACGGAGCGTCCACGGACACAACTCCAGCTTTGCTGGAGAAGCGGATAGCGGACGAGCCGCGGCTGAGCATGGAGCGGGCCGCAAGCAGGATCGGCCCCGGCCGGGCGCGTAATTCGGGAGCCCGCAAGGCCTCGGGCGAGTACCTCTGGTTCGTCGACGCGGACGATATGGTTACTCCTGACTCGTTAGCGGTGATATCCGAACGGCTCGCCAGGCAGCGGCCCGATGTTCTCGTCATCAATCATGCGGAACTGCACGGTGAGAGCCCCAAGGCCGGCCAGGACCATGGCCTGCTCACCGGGGCAGGCGAGCAGCCGTTCACGGTCGCACAGCGGCCGCGGATGCTCGACATGAGCCCGGTCTCCTGGAACAAGATCATCCGTCGTGAGTTCTTCGAGTCGACGGGCGCTGAATTCGCCGCAGAGTGGCCGCACGAGGACGTGCCGGTCTCGTGCGAGCTTCTGCTGACCGCGGGCGAAATCACCGTCCTGGATCGAGTGTGCTACCTGTACCGGAGGCATCGCCCCGGATCTGTCACGAGTGTGGGCGAGCGTTACCGGCATTTCCTCGTCTTCGACGCGTGGCGCCCCGTGCTGAAGCAAAATCGCGACAAGCTAGCTGCGCAATCTGGAAATTCTCAGATGACCGAGGAGATCTACCGGGCCCTGTTCACCCGCTCAATCTGGCACTGTTCGACGATCCTGGACACCGCAGGAAACGTCGCCAGGACCGATCGTCGCGAGTACTTCAGTCGGCTGTCAGGTCTCTACCAGGAATACGTCCCCGACGGATACCGGCCGCCCGCCGGATTCCGCGGAGTCAAGTACGCACTTATCGCGAAGGATTCTTATCTTGCGTATGCGGCTCTTACTCCGCCGAACAAAGCGCGGGTCGCCGCCCAGAGGCTGCTGGCTGGCCGGTAGGGCCGGCCAGCCAGCAGCAGGCGTGCTATGCCGCACTACGGTTCCCGGTGCCAGTCTCTGGCTCGCCGGGTTCCCGCGAGTGCTGCCGCAGCGCCCTCTCCGCCTGCACGTGTGCCTTGGATCGTGGCCAGTCGATGGAATCCGCGTCAAATGCGACTATGCGCCGCGCGATGCGGTCTAGCGCGTTGGACGGCGGCCGACCCAGACTCCAGTTGGCGTCCTCGTGCACGCTGGCGACGGAAACGATGAGCGCCGCAATAATCGGCGAGCCGACCGCCAGCGCGGCGATGCAGAGCACGACGATGAGCACCGCCACCACCCCCTTGCGACTCGTCTGTCGGGCACCGGAAAGCCGGGCCGACCTTGCAGTTGCAGGTTCGCAAGGGGTAGCAATCGAAACGAGCCAAGAACCGATCAGAAACCGCAGAAAACCCGACCAACTATCGCCGGGAAACCGTGGCCGGCCGCGGCGCGACCCAGGGCACCGGCTGCGGTCGTCGTACGCGAAATGCTAGGTTGCCGGCCATGGCGATTCCGCTCAGCGAGGCGACGCTCAGGCTGCTCGACGGCAAGAACTATGCGGTCCTGGCCACGGTGAACCCCGACGGCAGCCCGCAGACCTCCGTGATCTGGGTCGGGCGCGACGGCTCCGACCTGCTCATGTCCACCGTCGAGGGCCGGGTCAAGCACCGCAACATGGCGCGCGATCCGCGCGTCAGCGTGACCGTGATCGACAGCGCCGATCCGGAGAACTACGTCGAGTTGCGCGGACGCGTATCGATGACCCCGGACGTCGGCCGGCAGCTTGATACCCGGCTGTCGTGGAAGTACGACGGCCGGGATCCCGGTGAGGACCGCCCGGGAGCAGTCCGCGTGGTGGTCCGTGTGGTCGTGGATAAGGTGACGGGCTACGCGGCGTAGGCACCAGCGGCACCGGCCGGCCAGCGGCCGGTCATTGGACCAGGCAGCCGCCCTGGCTGTCCGTCTTCCAGAGCGAGGTCTGCGTTAGCGACAGCCGGTCAGTCGGCGGCTCGAACTCGGGCTGCCGGCCCGCCGGGAAGGCCAGGGCCAGCGCGTCGGCGATTCCGCGCGCCCGCTGGGCGTACCCCTGCGGCGTGTAATGAATGCCGTCGGGGATGAACCAGCCCGGCCGGGCCACGGCCGCCCAGTCATAAACCCGCATGGTCGGGTACTGCGGGCAAGCCTGCAGCAGGGCCCGGTCCCAGGCCCGCATGTTGGACTCGGCGTACGGGCCAGAGGACAGCAGCGACACGACGTTCACCCACATCACTGGCTCGTTGCCGATCAGCGTCATCATCTCGCTGATGCGGGCCGGCATGCTCATCGCCGAGCCGACCGCCACGTCCGCCGCGTCGTTGGTGCCGAGGGCAATGACCCAGCACCCCGAATATCCCTGATTGATCAGCTGCTGCGCGACCGTGTAGCCGTTGGGGAAACCGTGCCAGGTCTCGTAGATTGACCGCGCCCCCGACACCTCTGGAATGAACCTCGTGACGCCCACCCGGCGGTACTGGGCGGCGATTCTGAGACTCGCGTCGGGCTGGTAGGCGGGCAAGACCAGGCCATCGGAAGTCGAGTCGCCGATGTGGACGACCGACGTGCAGGACGTGCGCAATCCCGAGTCCGCCCTGGTGCTCGCACGGGCTTGCGCCGACGGGATCGAGCGCGCGTGCGCGGACGTGGTCCGGCCCGCAGCGGTCGGTGCCGCACCGCCGCTGCAGCCGGCCAGCACGGCGACCGCGGCTGCGCAGACTGCCACGCGCGCATATCGACCGATCGTTGACGGCACGACGAAAAGCTAACCCGGCGGGCCGCGGCTTAAACGGCCGACACGCAGGCAATGTGCGTGCGCCCCGGCGGCCGGTCCGCCATCCGGCCATGGGTGCCAGGTCAGCCCGCTGACCTGGGGCCGTAAGCGTCCAGCTACCCTGCGTTATGGGGGCGGCGGTTGCGGGGGCCGCTTGGCATGGGTGGGGGGGCCGTGACGACTGAGGCCGTCGACATGCTCCACGTCCTCGTAGCGGCCGGGCTCACGTATGCCATCGGGTTCGAGCGTGACCTGCGCCGAGCGGGGGCGGGCGAGCGGGTGTTCGCCCTGATCGGTGTCGGCGCTGGCATCGTGGGCGTGCTGGCGGCGCACGGTGCGCCGACGGCGCTGACGGGTGTTCTGACCGGGGTTGGCTTCATCGGCGCCGGCCTGCTGTTCCGCCAGGAGCATCAGGAGTTCGTGCGCGGGCTGACGACGGCCGCGGCCATCCTGGCTTCCGTGGCCATCGGAGCCGCGGCCGGCGACGGCCAAGTGCTGGTCGCTGTCGTCGGCACGGCGATCACCCTGCTGATCCTGGAGGGACGGTACATCCGGTTGTTCAGGCTGCTGGATGCCCGGCGGTATTCAGGCCGGTTCCGGCATGAGAAGCCGCCGGAATCGCCCGGACGGCGGTACCGCAACGGCGCTGGCAGCTCACCCGAGCGTTCGAGCGCAACGGCGGTCAGCCTGTGGCCGTCTGGCGCACCGAGGCCACGAGCCAGATCATGGAATCTGTGGGCGAGAGCACGCAGCTGGCGTCGGCCCACGTCCACCAGGTAACGGCGATGCCGGCGGTCGGCCTTGCCGGTTACCTGCCCGGCCGGCCCAGCGCACCGCGCCCGGCGATGAGGGCGAGCGTGGCGCTCGCGGCCATCTCGGCCGCGGCGCGGACCGCTTCTGGGCCTTCGCCATAGTCGCCGTCGCGCAGCAGCGCGGCGTGACCGTGCGCGGTCGCCTCGACCGCGTCCGCCAGCGCCTTGGCCGCACCCGCATCGCCCGCACAGATCTCGTCCACCACGAGGAGCATCTCGTCGACCGGCTGCCAGGCGCGGGTGAGCTCGGGAAACCGGCTTTTGTCCAGGCCCGAGATAAACAGCGCGTCGAACAACGATCGCTGTTCCGCGGCGAACCGCACGTAGGCACGGGCCATCGCGGCGAGCCGCTGCTCCGGAGTTCGCGCACCGGCGGCCTC
>JASHUE010000458.1:0-11170 GCA_030040195.1 Streptosporangiaceae bacterium
GGGCTACGAGGTGATCGCGGGCTCCGGGATCGTGATCATCACGGCGGGTCTCCCGCGCAAGCCAGGGATGAGCCGGATGGACCTGATCGGCGTCAACGCCAAGATCGTCCGAAGCGTGGCCGAGCAAGTCGTCAAGCACGCCCCCGAGGCGGTCCTCATCGTGGTCTCCAACCCGCTTGATGAGATGACCGCGCTGACCGCCAAGATCTCCGGCTTTCCGTCGCACCGGGTCATGGGTCAGGCCGGCATGCTCGACACGGCCAGGTTCACGAACTTCGTGGCCGAGCGGCTCGGCGTGCCAGTTCATTCGGTCCGGACGCTCACCCTGGGCTCGCACGGCGACACGATGGTGCCGGTGCCGTCGGCCTGCACGGTAGACGGCAAGCCCCTGTCCAACGTGCTGTCGGCGGACGAGATCGGGCAGCTCGTCGAGCGCACCCGCAACGGCGGCGGCGAGATCGTCGCCCTGCTGAAGACCGGGTCTGCCTATTACGCCCCATCGGCCGCCGCGGCCCGGATGGCACGGGCGGTAGCCGAGGACTCCGGCGCGATCATGCCGGTCTGCACCTGGGTGGACGGGGAGTACGGTATCTCCGGCGTGTACCTGGGCGTGGAGGCTGAGATCGGCGCTACCGGCGTACGCGGGGTCGTCCAGCGGGACCTGACCGCGTCCGAGCTCGAAGGCCTGCGCGCTGCCGCGGAGGCTGTCCGGGCCAAGCAAGCCGACGTCGCGAGCCTGTAACCGCCGGGAGCGCTGGCCCGGCCGGGCGCGGCGCATGGGAGCCGTTAGCTGGCTTGGGCGAGGCGGCGGAGCGCTAGTTCGGTGTACAGGGCGGTGCCGTCGGCCAGCACTGCGTCGTCGAAGACGGCCTCGGCCGAGTGATTGAACGGCGCGGTCTCCGGATCGGTGTCCGTCGGGCACGCGCCCAGCATCACGAACGCGCCGGGTACCTGCTCAAGCACGTAGGAGAAGTCCTCAGAGCCGGTCAGCGGGTTGGGAGCCGCGATATGGCGCCCGTCGCCGAAGACGTCGGAGATCGTGCCTGCGGCGAAGTCCACTTCGGCCGCGTCGTTCACGGTCACGGGGTAGCCGTCGCGGAACTCGGCGGTCGCCGTGAGGCCATGGGCCGCCGCGATATCGCGGGCCAACTTTGGGGCCGCCTCCTGCACCGCCGCCCTCGCCTCGCGGGAGAAGGACCTGACGGTGGCGATGAAGTGCGCATCGTCGCCGATGACGTTGTCCGTGGTGCCCGCGTGGAACGTGCCGACTGTGATCACAACCGGGTCGAACACGTCGAATTGCCTGGTCACCATCGTCTGCAGCGCCAGCACGATCTCGCACGCGGCCGGGATCGGGTCGGCGGCCCGGTGCGGCTGCGAACCATGGCCGCCGCGGCCGTGGACGGTGACGTGCAGGGTGTCGGCGGCGGCCATCATCGTCCCCGGCCGGCTGGCGTACCGGCCGAACGGCAGCAGGCCCGACGCGACATGCAGCGCGTACGCCGCGACAGGCCGCTCGCCCGCCACATCGAGGACGCCCTCCTCGACCATGATCCGGCCGCCGCCCGGGCCCTCCTCGCCCGGCTGGAACATGAAGATGACGTTTCCGGCCAGGTCGGCCTGCCGGGCGCAAAGCAGGCGGGCCGCGCCGACCAGCATCGTCGTGTGCAGGTCATGGCCGCAGGCGTGCATGGCGCCATCGATCCGCGACGCGTAGTCAAGGCCGGTCCGCTCGGTGACGGGCAATGCGTCCATGTCGCCGCGCAGCAGGACGGTCTTGCCCGGCTTGGCGCCGCGCAGCACGGCGGTCACAGACGTGAGCTGTGTGCCGGTGCTGATCTTGAGCGGCAGCCCGTCCAGCGCGTCCAGGACCTTGCGCTGAGTGAGCGGCAGGTCCAGGCCGATCTCCGGCTCTTCGTGGATGGACCTGCGCAGCGCGCTCAGCTCAGCGGAGATCGACTTGGCGTCATCATGGATCGTGCCCACCGCTCACCGTTCCTTCGCTTCGTGACCGACATTCGTCCCGTTTGCCGGGAGTGTAGGTATACGTAGCTTAGAACGGTATTAAGTGGCACGGCACACCCTGGGCCGGCACAAGTGAGGAACGTAGGCAGCCACGGAGGTGCGAGTACGGCTCACCCGCGTGGGCACATTGCTTAGACTATTGCAAATTACCGCGCGGCTTCGGCGCGGCCGCGGCCGGGCTCACGAGGTGCGACGGCGCTCCGCGCACGCCGAATGACGAGGTCAGGTATCCGGACGTGAACGTCGGCTGGAGTATTCTGCTCGTCCTTGCCGTGATCGGTATTGGCGGATTCTTCGCCGCCGCTGAGATGGCCCTGGTGTCGCTGCGCGAGACGCAGGTCCGCTCGCTCGGCAGGCGCGGCCGACGCGGCCAGCGCACGGCCAGGCTGGCGCAGGACCCGAACCGGTTCCTGTCCTCCGTCCAGATCGGGGTGACGCTGGCGACGCTGTTGTCCGGCGCCTTCGGTGCTGCGCTGCTGGCTGACAAGCTCTCCAACCAGCTCCACCACCTCGGGCTGTCGGGCGATGTCGCCACCCCGCTGTCGATCGTCGTGGTGACGCTGATCATCTCGCTGTTCACCCTCGTGTTCGGTGAGCTGGCGCCGAAGCGGCTGGCACTGCAGCGGGCCGAGCGAGTGGCGCTGGTCGCCGGCCCGGTCGTGGACCGCGTCGCCACGCTGGCCAGGCCGCTCGTGTGGCTGCTCTCCAAGTGCACGAACATGGTCGTCCGCCTGCTTGGCGGCGATCCGGCCGCGGCTCGCGGGGTAATGACCGACGAGGAGCTGCGAGATCTGGTCGCCGGACATCAGGCGCTGAGCGCCGACGAGAGGCACATCGTGGGTGAGGTCTTTGATGCCGGTAAGCGGCAGGTCCGCGAGGTGCTGGTGCCGCGCACGGAGGTCGAATTCCTGCCCGCGGCCATGCCGATCAAGGAAGCGGCCGCGACCGTGGAGCAGGCGAGGTACTCCAGGTTCCCCGTGTATCAGGAGTCCTACGACGACGTGATCGGCTTCGTGCACGCGCGCGATCTGCTGGACAACCGGGCCGAGACGGCCAGCCGCCGGGTCGGCGACGTCTGCAGGCCGGTGAAGTTTCTGCCGATCAGCAAGATGGTCCTGTCCGCCCTGTCGGAAATGCGGAAAGACCGGGCGCACCTGGCCATCGTCGTGGACGAATACGGCGGAACGGCGGGCATCGTCACGCTCGAAGACCTGGTCGAGGAGCTCATCGGCGACATCCAGGATGAATACGACGAAGAGGCCACCCACCCGCGACAACTGCACGGCGGCGAACTGGAGGTCGACGGGCTGCTCAACCTGGACGAGTTCGCCGAGCAGACCGGGCTCGAACTGCCCGAGGGTCCGTACGAGACCGTGGCCGGGTACCTGCTGGCCGCGCTCGGACACCTGCCCGCGGACGGCGAGTCAGCCGAGGTGGGAGGTCGGCGGCTGACGGTCACGCAGCTGGACGGCCGGCGGATATCCCGGCTGCGGGTCAGCCCGTCCAAGCCCGCCGTCGAAGGCGGCGACGCGGCCGGCGCACCCGGCTAGCGCGCAGGTCAGCCCATTAGACTGCGGTCATGTCGGCAAGCGGTGTTAGCCCGGGTGGCGCCCCCCGGAATCCCCGCAGGACCAGTCCGGGGGACGACCCCCAGGACCCGGCCGAGGCGATCCCCGCCGACGACCTGCGGGCATCGCCCGAGGCAACCGGCCACCTGAACCGGCCGGGGCTGGAGTCCGGCCCGGTTCTCGTGGTCGACTACGGCGCTCAGTACGCCCAGCTCATTGCCCGCCGGGTGCGCGAGTGCCAGGTCTATTCGCACATCGTGCCGAGCACCATGACCACGGCCGAGATGATGGCGTTCCGCCCGAGCGCGGTCATTCTTTCTGGCGGCCCTTCGTCGTGCTATGCCGCGGGCGCGCCGCCCGCGGCCGCTGGCCTGCTGACCTCAGGAGTGCCCGTCCTGGGCATCTGCTACGGCTTCCAGCTCATGGTCCGTGATCTCGGTGGCGAAGTTCTTCATACCGGAACGGGCGAGTACGGCGCGACCCTGCTCCACATCGCGCACGACCCCGGGGTGCTGCTTGAAGGGCTGCCCACCACGCAGCAGGTCTGGATGTCGCACGGTGACACCTGCGCGGTCCCGCCGCCCGGCTTCAAGGTCACGGCCAGCACGGCGGGCACCCCGGTGGCCGTGGCCGAGGACACCGCTCATTGCCTGTTCGGGATGCAGTTCCATCCCGAGGTCATGCACACCGAACAGGGCTTGATCATGATTCGCCGGTTCCTAGGGGCAGCCGGCTGCCGGGCCGGCTGGACCATGCGCGGAGTGATCGATGAGCAAACGGAGCGCATCCGCGCGCAGGTGGGCGTCGGGCGGGCGATCTGCGGGCTGTCGGGCGGGGTCGACTCGGCGGTTGCCGCCGCGCTCGTCCAGCGGGCCATCGGCTCCCGGCTCACGTGCGTGTTCGTGGACCACGGCCTGTTGCGGGCCGGGGAGGCCGAGCAGGTAGAAAAGGACTTCGTCGCCGCCACCGGGGTCGAGCTCCGAGTCGTCGACGCCGCGGACGAGTTCATCCGCGCACTCGCCGACGTCACCGATCCCGAGGCTAAGCGGAAGATCATCGGCAGGGAGTTCATCCGGGCGTTTGAGCAGGCGGCCGCAGAGATCGCGGGCGAGCATCACGAGGCGGCGGGCTACCTGGTGCAGGGCACGCTGTATCCCGACGTGGTCGAGTCCGGCGGCGGCACCGGCACCGCCAACATCAAGTCGCACCACAACGTCGGCGGGCTGCCCGAGGACCTGGCATTCGACCTCGTGGAACCGCTGCGTGACCTGTTCAAGGATGAGGTGCGGGAGGTCGGCGCCGAACTCGGGCTGCCGGAGCAGATCGTCTGGCGGCAGCCGTTCCCCGGCCCCGGCCTGGCGATCAGGATCGTCGGTGCGGTGACGTCCGAGCGGCTCCGCATCATCTCAGCGGCCGACGCCATCGTCCGCGCCGAGCTGTCCGCGGCCGGAATGGACCGCTCCATCTGGCAGTGTCCGGTGGTCCTGCTCGCCGACGTGCGGTCGGTTGGCGTTCAGGGCGACGGTCGCACCTATGGCTACCCGGTCGTGCTCCGCCCGGTCACCAGTGAGGACGCCATGACCGCCGACTGGGCCAGGATCCCCGAGCCCATCCTGGCCGCGATCTCCACCAGGATCACCAACGAGGTGCCCGAGATCAACCGGGTAGTGCTGGACATCACCACCAAGCCTCCGGCCACGATCGAGTGGGAGTAGTTGCACGGCCCCGCCAGGAACCGGCCGCTTGCGTGGCTGGGGAAGCTGGCTGTCGTTCCAGCAGTCGTTCCAGCAGCAATCAGCGCACCCAGCCGTGAGCGGCGGGACGATTTGTCCGGCTCGCTCCGTGGCTGAAGGCGGTCGCCAGGCCGCGGGGAGGCGTCACATGGTGAAGCGGAGGTTGCGGGCGGCCCTCTCGCCGAGTTCGCCATTACCAGTCCAGGTGACCTTTCCGGCGTCGATCTCCTCCTGAGGATCGATCCGGCCGCAGGCGAGCTGCATGAAGGTCAGGAAGTCCGCGGTCAGCTCGACGTCGGGCTGGTCGACGTGGTCGACGACCTTGGCCCGGCCTTCCACCACGACCGACAGGTCGCGCTTCAGGGGGCCGGTCAGGTGGAAGACGATGCTGGTGCCGTCGGGCAGGCCGATTCGCTTGCCGACGATGTAGCCCAGCGAGCCCACGACCTCGGCCAGGGCTATCTCGGCCCCGGGCCCGGTGTCGTCGGTCGGCCAGCCGAGGGGCGTCGTGATGTCGCGCTCGTGCACCCAGAAGTCGAAGACGCGGATGTTCAGGAAGCGCCCGAATGTCTGCACGCCGACGGGAGTCCAGGACGGCCGGTCGAGGTCGGCCGCGGTGAGCTTGGCCAGGTCACCCCGCCGGGCCGCGAATACCTCCGTCACCAGGTCGGCAAAGTCCTTGTCGCCCAGCGCCGCGACCTGGTAGTCGTCGGAAAGAACGCGCTCGAAGTGCGGCAATTCCTCCGTGGACGACGGCACCCAGCCGGTCATCGCTCGTTCCATCAGCGCCAGGTGGTTGACCACGTCGCGGGCCGTCCACTCCGGGCACAGTGACTGGACCCGCCACTGGGCCTCGTCCATCCGCGCGCAGAGCCCCTCGACCGCGTCGTAGCACTGCTCCAGCGAGTTGCGGGTCGTGGCCAGGTCGGTCACGGCGTCTCCCTCTGAATCGTGATCCAGTCCCTGGCCTCAAGATACGGCCGGAAGGTGGCAGCGATCTGATCGAGGTCGTGCCGTCGCTTGGGCCGCTGCACCTCGTACAGGGCCGGGAACTCCAGCCAGCCGGTCAGCAACCGCCACAGCTTCACCGCGTCGTCGCCGCGCGGCGGATCGATCAGCACCGGCCCGAAGAGCGCCCGATCGCCGGCGAAGACGAGGGTCGGCACGCCCCAGCCACCAAGCCCGGTCACCCGGTCGTGATCGGACCTGACATCGTCGTGCGTGCTCGGGTCATCGATGGCCTGCCGCACGAGCGCCGGGTCCAGACCGAGCTGCGCGATCAGCTCCTCGGCCACCTCGCGCCGGTGTGGCTTGCGCCCGTCGACGTGCAGCGCCGTCCCCGCCGCGCAATACCAGCGGTCCAGCAGGACCGGATCCAT
Source organism: Streptosporangiaceae bacterium (assembly GCA_030040195.1). Lineage (GTDB taxonomy): Bacteria > Actinomycetota > Actinomycetes > Streptosporangiales > Streptosporangiaceae > JAJYUU01. The sequence goes on from JASHUE010000458.1 coordinate 6,706, forward strand.
GCGCCGCAAGAGCGCTCCGACCCGCATCATCGACCAGCCGTAGGACCACTCTCGCTCCCACGGGTGCTTCTTGCCCTCGGCCCGGTTGATCTCCTCCAGGCTGAAGAACCGCCAGCCCACCTCAAGGCCGAGCCGGTCTCTGACCTCCCGCATCCAGATCGACGCCTGGTAGGCCCAGGGGCACATGATGTCGAAGTGGAAGTCAACCGCCCCGATCGGCCCAGTCACGGGGCGACCGCCATCAGGCGACCGTCGGCGTGGCACATCCGACGCCAAGCAGGACGCCGATCCCCGCGATCATCGCGGCCTCGGCCTCCGCGCGCGACAGGCCCTGGGCGTAGCGCAGCAGCTCATAGCACTCGAACGAGCACAGAACCTCCAGGGCCGGCTCCACGGAGGGCCCGATCGCGGCGAGCTCGGGGGCGAACACTTCGCTGATCTGGTGGCGAAGGTAGGACCGGTTGCGCTCCAGTATCCCGCGCAGCATCTCGCGCCGGCTCGACGCGGCGCGCAGCGCCCGAGCGGCCGGGCCGGTCTCCTCAAACAGGTGCACTCGCGAGCCGACCACGGCGCGGATCTTGTCGAGAGTCGGCTCGGCCGGACCGGTGCCGAGGGCGATCAGCGGCAGGGCCCGTTGTACCTCCCGGTCCGCGGCGGCCCGGTGCAGGTCGTTCACGTCATCGAAGTACCGGAACAGCGAGCGGGCGGACAGGCCGGCCTTGGCCGCGATCTCATCTGTGCTTGGCTGATATACGCCGTCGCGGAAGAGCGCGAGGAGAGCGTCGATGACCGAGGCCCGGTTCTGCTCGCGGCGAAGCCTGCGTCCGTCGGCTCGCGCTGCATCTGCCGTCATCGCCACCGCACGATCCTCGGCTCGAGCAGCAAAGCCTGGAAGTCAGAGCGCGGTCGCTGGAGCGGGAGCGGCGTGCCGGTCTCGATGGGCGTGTAGCGGGCGCCAGTCCAGTTCCGCCCGTCGCCGATGATCGTGCCCTCGACATCAAACGAGGTCGCGGGTCCCTCGGCCAGCGGCAGCGGGGTTGGCCCGTGCCAGAGTTCCAGCAGTATGCGCCCTCCGGCCGCGTCCGCTGGCAGGTCCCGGACGGGGAGCAGGCCGACCACGGTCGTGCGCTCCACTCCCGCCTGCTTGTGCATGTGCCATTCCCTGAAGTCTCGTCGTTCCGCAAGCTCGAGGAACGATCGCCTGGACGGGTAGTCGACGACCGTGACCTGATCCCAGTCTCCAGAGCTGGCCAGCACGTCCGAGACCAGGCGGAGTGTTGCGCCGACGGCCGTCAGCAACGGAATGGGAGCGTAGTCGTCCCCATCGTGGCTGCGGCCGTCGCCGAGGCGATCGGCGGCTGGGAGCAGGTCACCGCCCGGAAGAAACTTCGTCAGGTTGAGCATGTAGAGGCGCCCGTCCCCGTCGAAGGCCGCCGAGCGCAGTCGTGACCCGTATTGCCTGTTGATCAATCCGTATCTGGGCACTTACAAAAGGCTAAACATCTGGCAGTATGAGTGTCAATTGCTTGTGCCGCTACTGCTGACACAAGATGCTGACGCCGCTGCACAGCGGCGCAGGGGCCGCTTCCGGTGCCGGAGGGGTGCACCGGAAGCGGCCCCTGCTCCACAGCAGCCCGTGACGGGGTGCGCCGTCCGGCGCGATCGCCGGGACCGGGCCGCGCCGGAGATCGGACTCGGCCGTGAGCCGGTCCGCTTGACACAGGAAGGGGTCGGGCTGTGGTCGCAGCCCCCAGCGAGCCGGAGTTCGGCGGCCGGATCGGGCGTACCTACCGCGACTCCGTCCCCTCGTGGCCGGCGCCACCCGCGGGCCTCGGCGGGCCGAACGTCGTGATGATCGTTCTTGACGACACCGGCTTCGCCCACCTCGGCTGCTACGGCTCGGAACTGGCGACGCCGCATGTCGACGCCCTCGCGGCGGGCGGCCTGCGGTACACCAGCTTTCACACCACCGCCCTCTGCTCGCCTTCCAGGGCGGCCCTGCTGACCGGGCGCAATCCCCATGCCGTCGGGATGCGCGGTGTCTCGAACTGGAACACCGGGTTTCCCAACATGCGCGGCGGCATCTCCCCGCGCGCCGCCACGATCGCCTCGCTCCTGCGCGAGCACGGCTATGCGACCTACGCGGCGGGCAAATGGCATCTGGCCCCGATGCACGAGTGCAGCGCGGCCGGGCCGCACCGCAACTGGCCGCTGCAGCAGGGCTTCGATCGCTTCTACGGCTTCCTCCAGGGCGAGACCGACCAGTTCTACCCGGAGCTGACTAGCGACAACGGGTACATCGACCCGCCCGCGGGGCCGGAAGACGGCTATCACCTGTCCGAAGACATCGTCGACAGGGCAACGGGCTGGATAAGCGACCTGCAGTCCATCCGGCCGGACCGGCCGTTTTTCCTGTACCTCGCGTTTGGCGCCACCCACGCGCCGCACCAGTCACCGCTTGAGTACCGCACGCGCTGGCGCGGCCGGTTCGACGAAGGCTACGACGTGGTCCGGCGGCGGTGGTACGAGCGGCAGCTGGAACTCGGCGTCATCCCCGTCGGCACCACGCTGGCACCGAGGAACCCCGGCGTGCCCGCGTGGGACGAGCTGACGGCCAACCAGCGGGCATTCTCCGCGCGGCTGCAGGAAGCGTTCGCCGCGATGCTCGAGCACACCGATGCCCAGATCGGCAGGCTGACCGCCTTCCTGGGAAATCGCGGGCTGCTGCACAACACCTTGCTCCTGGTGCTGTCCGACAACGGGGCATCACGCGAGGGCGGACCTTACGGGGTGTTTGACGAGTTCAGCTTCTTCAACGCCAGGCCCGAGGACATCGACGAGATCGCCACGCGGCGGCTCGATGACATCGGCGGCCCGCGTTCCCATTCGAACTACCCGTGGGGCTGGGCGCAGGCCGGCAACGTGCCGCTGCGCTGGTACAAGCAGAACACCTACGGCGGCGGCGTGCGCGATCCCCTCGTCGTCCACTGGCCCGCCGGGATGGATGGCCGCGGAGCCTTCCGCCGCCAGTTCTGCCACGCCGTCGACATCGCGCCGACCATCCTGGCCGTGACCGGCGCGCCGGCCCCCGACCACGTGGGCGGCGTGCCGCAGTTGCCGATACACGGCAGGTCGCTGACCAACACGTTCGCTGATCCGGAGGCGCCCGCTCCGCGGCCGGTCCAGTACTTCGAGCAGATGGGCCACCGGGGCCTGTGGGCCGACGGCTGGAAGATCACGACCTATCACCTGAAGGGCCAGCCCTTCGACGACGACGAGTGGGCGCTCTACCACCTGGATGAGGACTTCTCCGAGTGCCACGACCGCTCCGCGGATTACCCGGACAAGCTGCGCGAGCTCATCGACGCCTGGTGGGAGCAGGCGGGCCAGCATGGCGTGCTGCCCCTCGACGACCGCACCATCGAGCTGTTCGCGGCCGCGCCGCAACCCGGCAGCGTGCATGCCAGGCAGGAGTACGTCTACTACCCGCCGGTCACGCACATCCCGGCCGACGCCTGCCCGCCGCTGGCCGGGCGGTCCTGGCTCATTACCGCCGAGGTCGAGGTCACCGGCCTGGCCCGCGGCGTGCTGTACGCGCGCGGCGGCCAGAACGGCGGGCACAGCTTCTTCCTGCGCGACGGCCAGCTGCATTTCGACTACAACGCGCTCGGGACGCACTACCGGGCCCGCGGTCCGCTTGTCCTGTCGCCGGGCCGCCACGCGATTACTGCGCGCTTTGAACGGAACGAGGCGGGTGGTCGGCTGGTCGTGGGCGCCGATGGGAGTGACCTCGGGTCGGTCGATATTCCGTGCGTCATCAGGATGCCCGGCTCAACGGGCGTTGACATCGGACGAGATGCGCTTTCGCCGGTGACCGGCGACTATGACGCCTCGTTCCCCTTCGAAGGAAGGATCGAGCGGGTCACCTTCAGCATCGGCGGCCGGCCGGACGCCGAGGAGGTTGCCGCGACCGCGCGCACGGAGCTGGCCAGGGAATAATCAGGTCACCCTCGACTGCCCGGCCGGGATATCGGTGTAGGACTTGTCGGCGGCGATCTGCCGGAGGGTGTCCATCGCATCCCAGACGTCGGCGAACCTGGTGCTGATCGGCGACGGGCCCAGGCGCACGCGGTCCGGCGTGCGGTAGTCGCCGATGACGCTCTCGCGGATGAGGGCCTGGCTGATCTGCCACGCGTCGGCGTGGCGAAGGCTGACGTGCGAGCCCCGGCGCACGTCTTCCCTGGGCGAGGCGACGGTGAACCCGAGATCGCCGAGCCACTCATCCGCGAGCTGGATCACGAAGGTGGTCATGGCCACGCCCTTGGCCCGGATCCGGCCGATGCCGGCCTCGCCAAGCAGCCGGGCGCCCTCCTCGACCGCGACCGTGCCGATGATCTGGGGTGTGCCGGTGGCGAACGCGTCGATGCCGGGCGCGGGTTCGTAGCGCGGCCCCATCGCGAACTGG
>JASHUE010000459.1:0-2676 GCA_030040195.1 Streptosporangiaceae bacterium
TCCTGCCCGACCCGGCCGGCCGGGTCCGCTCGCTTGAGCTGATAGAGGCCGACCTGGCGGACGGGACCGGCCGGCCCCGGCCGGGTACCGGGCGGGAGCTTCGTTGTGACCTGGTGCTCCTGGCCATGGGGTTCACTGGCGCCGAGCAGAGCCGACTCACCTGCGGCCTTGGCGTGGCGTTCGACGCGCGCGGCAACGTGGCCAGGGACACGTCGTACGCGGCCTCCGTTCCAGGAGTGTTCGTGGCGGGCGACATGGGCCGGGGCCAGTCGCTGATCGTGTGGGCGATGGCCGAGGGACGTTCGGCCGCCGCGGCGGTTGACAGCTATCTGTGCGGCGACACGGCCCTGCCGGAGCCGATAAAGCCGGCGGCCGCGCCGTTCAGGTAGCCCTGTGCCGCGTTGGCCGGGCGTATAGCAGACACGCGGGGCTGTCATGGACGCGCTGGCGGGGCCCGTAGATCAAACGAGGCCCAACGACCTGGGCAGGAGCGGTAACGTCCAGGACATGCCGGCGGCCTTTCTGCCGAGCCCCGCCAGCTCCATCTGGCACCTCGGCCCGATACCACTGCGCGCCTTCTCGCTGTGCATGGTGGCGGGCGTGCTGGCCGGGCTGTGGCTGACCGACTGGCGGTACCGCAGGGCCGGAGGCCAAGAGGGCGTAATCCTCGCCGTCGCCACTGTCGCCGTACCGGTCGGCATCGTGGGCGCCCGGATCTACAGCGTGGTCAGCAATGCCCACCTCTACTTCGGCCACGGGCGCGACTGGGTAGACATCCTTAGGTTCTGGAACGGCGGCCTCGGCGTGGCGGGAGCGGTGGCCGCGGGAGCGCTAGCCGCCTGGGCTTATTGTCGCCACGCTGGCATTGACATTGGCCCGCTGGCCCTGGCCGCGGCGCCAGCGCTGCCCGTCGGGCAGGCGATCGCCGTGTGGGGCAACTGGTTCACCCAGAGTCTGTACGGCCGGCCGTCCGGGCTGCCCTGGGCGGTGGCGATAGCTCCGGTGCACCGCGCGGTGGGATACCAGACGTTCGCCACATTCCAGCCGATCTTCGTGTACGAGTCGGCGCTGTACCTGCTGGTAGCGGCGGCGGTCGCCTACGGTATTTATCGATTCCACCTGACCGGAGACATGGCCTTCGCGCTCTACGCCGGGCTGTACGCGACAACGAGGTTTTGCGTCGAAGCCCAGCGCGTCGACTACTCGCCGCGGCTGTTCGGCTTCCGCACCGACGAGGCGTCGATGCTCGTGATCCTGATCGTGGCCTGGTCGTACTTGCTGTTCATGCGCAGCCGCCGCTACCGCCGCCCTCCGATCGCGTTCGCCGGGGCCACGTCGGCCCGCTCGGTCATGACGCTCCGGCCACGCTCGGACAGCGGCCCGGCCGGCCAGCGCTCGTACCTGGCCCGCTTCGCCGGGCTGACCAGGCCCCGCCTGCCGGTCAGGCCCTTCCGGTCGGCTGAGTCTGGCGGGCCGGCCACGGCTCCCGAGCCGGGACCCAGCGCCGCGCCCGAATCTCGGGAGGCTGGCGTGCCTGGTGAGCCTTCCGGTGTCGGCGAGACTGCTGCCCGGCCGGACCAGGCTGTTGGGCCAGCTCAACGCTCCGGCTCGGCCGGGGCAGCCGAGCCTAGCGGGTCGGCCGAGGCGAATGGTTCAGCCGAGTCGGCCGAGCCGGACGTACCGGTGGAGTTCAGCGGCCGCTGGCAGGCTCCCGAGCGGCGGAACAGGGCAGGAAGGCTGCCGGTGCAGCCGGGGAGCGAACAGTCGTTACCGACGGGACCAGCAAACGACGAACCGGTCACCTTCGGCTCCGCCGACCCCATGCCCGATGCTCAGCTACTGTGATGAGCCGCTGCCTGATAGAGGGGAACGAAGTGGCTCCCGGCCGGCTGCCGCCCGTCAGCCGATCCGGTCCTGAGCTTTCAGCCCGGCGGGGTCACGTCCGCGAGGAACGCGATCGTCGCGGCGGCGTTGGCCCGCCGCCAGGCTAGCAGCGTGGCCTCGAAGTCGGCTGGGGACGGGCGCTCGTCGGCGATGGCCTGGGCAATCGGGGCGAGCACCTCGCGCTGACGCCGGAGCAGGTCCGTGGGGTCGGCCCCGCCGCGGTGCAGCAGCGCGAGCTTCAACAGCAAGTGCGAGCGCACATCACGAACGTGCTCGACGGGCTGGTACAGCCATCCCTCCACGGCTGCACGCCCCACTGGCGTAATCGCATAGATGGTCCGCTGTGGCCCGCGACCGGGCTCGAGGCCGTCCTCGCTGATCAGCCCGGCCTCGGCGAGCCTGGTCAGTGACCGGTAGACCACCGGCCGAGGGATGTGCCAGATCCGGCCCAGTTCGCCACCGCTTGCGGTCAGCTGTGCAATCGGGAAGCCGTGAGTCGGCTGCTCGGCGATGACCGCCAGGACCACCCACTCCGCCAGTGATAGCGGCGGGCTCGCAGTCATGATCACAGCTTAACGGCCGGGACGACCCTTGGGCGCCCGGCCGAAATCGCGGTCAGCATCACGGCCGGACGCTGGCTGCCAGGACGAGAACCGGCCGGGTCGGGTAGCACCGACCCGCTTGCGGTAGTGACGTGGGGCGAGAGCCTTAGTAGTCTCGTTGTTACTACTCGAGCCGGGATCCGGGAGAGCAGCAATGGCTGGCACGACCGCCAATGCACGTTCTGGCCGC
>JASHUE010000460.1:0-6111 GCA_030040195.1 Streptosporangiaceae bacterium
GGACCGCTGGCCGGTCACCGCCCCGACTCCAGGCCTCGGCCCGTGATCGCTGCCTGCATGGATGCTCACTTACCCCGGTCCTGACAGCAGACACCGCACGCCGCGATACGCCCTCGCTCACCAGCGAAGACGGCCGATCTGGCGGCGAACCTGGCCGGCCGCTGGCCTGTCGCTCAATGGTCATGAAATGATCACGCCTACGGCCAGGCACATCGCGAACACCGCGTGCATATCCCTTAAAGCGCTGGTTACCGGCGGTGCACCGGCCGTGCCGTCAAGCGCACGAGGTGAGCGACGATGAGCCGTCCAGGGGCGGTGTTCGGCCTGGCAATCGGCGCCGCCGTGGCCGGCGCGGCGGTGGCGCAGGCTGGGCCGGGCATCACCGGGCTGGGCCAGGTACGCAGGCTGCTGTTCCCGCGGCTTGCGGGCCGCGGTGACCCCGGCCACGTGGCGCTGAGCTTCGACGACGGCCCTGACCCGGCATCTACTCCGCAGTTCGCCGCGGTCCTCGCCGACCACGGCGTGAAGGCCACATTCTTCATGCTCGGCAGCATGGTGGAGCGGGCACCCGGCCTGGCTGCGGAACTGGCAGCGACCGGCCATGAGGTCGGCGTGCACGGCTGGGATCATCGGTACCTGCCCACCCGGACGGCCGCCGCTACCAGGTCCGACATCCGCCGCGCCGTGGACCTGATCGAGCGCGTCACCGGGAGCCGGCCGAGGTTCTTCAGGCCGCCCTACGGTGTGCTCAGCGGGCCAGCCCTGCTGACCGCCAGGGAACTGGGACTGACCCCGGTGCTGTGGGGGGCGTGGGGCCGGGAGTGGACGCCGGGCGCTACGCCAGACTCGGTCTATGCCACCCTGGCCAGGGATCTGGACGGTGGCGTGACCGTGCTGCTGCACGACTCGGGCTGCACCGCACCTCCCGGATCGTGGCAGGCGGGCCTGGGCGCACTGCCGCTGCTGCTCGACCATTGCGCCGCAGCGGGGCTCCGTGTCGGGCCGGTGGGCGAGCACCGAATACCGGGCGTCCCGCCTGCTCAGCAGTTCCGGCCAGCAGTGCCCGACCGAGGTTAGCTGCACGCGCAACGCAGAAAAGCGCGAAGCGCTGACGCGACGAATGTCGCGTCAGCCGCTCCGCGTAATCTCGACCAGGCCGCGGGAGGCAGGTCAGGCGTTCTGACTCCGGCGCGGGCGCACGACCGCGCCGACGCCCCCGGTCAGGCCGTAGGTGATCGCCCCGTGCCACAGCGAGGTGAACACCGCGCCCGGGACGCCGCTGCCGTGCAGCACGGTGAGCAAGAACACCAGGACCGCGGTCGCGGCTCCTGGCACTACCGCGTAGCGCCACGGCCGGTTTCGCGCCCAGCGCAGCGCGCGGGTGTGCCGAGACCTCACCAGCGCGCCGGCCCCCGCTACCGTGAAGAACGCGACGGAGCCCATGGACAGGGCGGTGGCCCAGGCCAGGTGCAGCGAGAACAGATGGAGGGCGAGGTCCGCGACGGTAACGACCACGCCTGCTGCCCCGGCAAGCTTCCACGGGGCATCTGAGAAAACAGTCCCTGAGACCGCCATCTCCTCGCGGCGACTTAGTTCGGTCTGGGGGGTGCTTGGTGGTGCCGACATTGACGACTCCTGCTGGCGAACTCACACTCTGTCAAGGCTCAAGATATATCTTCAAGGGCTCGGTGACAAGATATATCGTCTTGGCGTGTAAACGCAGAGGGACGAGGTAGGTGTTCCTCAGACCGCCTTCAGCTAACGTCCAGGTCGGTGTGTTTACGTAGGGGTGCTCGGTTCTGGCGGGCTCGGCTCGGGCTGGGACTGAGCCGCGGCCCGACATATGCTGCAAGGCACTGGCGCGCAAAAGGGTGATGAGATGAGCGACGAGCAGAGCAGCGAAGGCCAGCGGCCTGACCCTTGGGCTGCCTGGTCCGCTGACCCTGGTCAGCCCGACCAGCCGGGAGGCGAGCCCGGCCAGGGAGCCGACCCGTCGCCCGGTGCACAGCCCGGCTCATCTGCCCAGCCAGGGTATGGCCAGCCCGGCAGCCCGCCACCGCCTCCGCCACCCGGTTTCGGCTATCCCGGTTCCCACACCCAGCCGCAAGGCTTCGCCCAGCAGAACCAGTACGGCCAGCCGGGCTACGGCCAGCCGGGCTATGACCCCTATCACCCGTACGGTCAGCCACCGAATTACGGCTACCCAGGGCCCGCGAGGAGGCGCAGGCGCGCCTCCAACCTGATCGCCTACCTCGCGGTCGCAATCGTCGCGGCCGTTGTCGGCGGCCTGTTCGTGGACCTGGCGACCGGCACCAGTTCACCACCCTCCGCAAACTCCAGCAATCCCGGCAATAACAGCCCCTTCAGTGGTCTTCCGTTCAACAACGGCAACTCCGCGAACAACCACTCCGGCCTCAGCGGCGGGACGGTCAAGAAGGTCCAGAACGCGATCATGCCTGGCCTCGTCGTCATCAGCAGCAACCTGCAGTACCAGGACGACGCGGCCGAGGCGACCGGCATGGTCATCAGCAGCAACGGCCTGGTGCTGACCAACAACCACGTCATCAACGGCACAACCGGTCTCACCGCGCGGGTGGTGAACTCGAACGGCCAGAGCACAGGAAGGCCGTATGTCGCGAGGTGGCTCGGCTATGACAAGACCGCTGACGTTGCCGTGATCCAGCTCGTCGGGGCGTCCGGGCTGCGCACAGTGCCGCTCGGGAACTCCAACGACGTCAAGGTCGGCGACGGGGTCGTGGCCATGGGGAACGCCAACGGCACGGGCTCCATAACCACGGTCGAAGGCCGGGTCACGGGGCTGAACCAGAAGATCACCGCCAGCGACAATGGCGAGAGCTCCGAGACCCTGACCAACATGATCCAGACCAGCTCCGACATCATTCCCGGGGACTCCGGCGGTCCGCTGGCATCGGAGAACGGGCAGGTCATCGGCATGGACACCGCCGCCAGTACGGACTCATTGGGCAGCCAGGAGGACGTCGGCTTCGCAATCCCGATCAACCGGGCGATGTCGATCGCCGACCAGATCATCAGCGGCAAGGCGAGCTCGACCGTGCGCATCGGCTCGGTCGGGTTCCTGGGCGTCGTGGTCGTCGGTGGCACAAGCAACAAACTCGGCGCGCAGAGCACCCTGACCAATCCCCAGCAGCAGGCGACGCAGGAGCAGCAGCAGCTCCAGCAGGCCGGCGGTGGCGGCTTCGGCAGCTCACCTAGCACAGGCTGCCTGACTAACGACGGGAACATCACCGTGCCGACGAGCATCGCGCCGGTTAACTCGGGGACGCTGGTCCTCGGTGCCCTCTGCGGCACCCCGGCCGCGGGCGCAAGGATAGTTCCTGGCGACGTGATCACCAATGTGGACGGCAGGTCCGTGTCGTCGCCGGCCTCGCTGGTGACGATCCTCAGCATCCTGAAGTCAGGCCAGACGGTCCCCGTGACCTGGGTGACGCCGAGCGGCTCCACGATGAACCAGTCGATGGATCTCGCCGCGGCACCACCCGAGTAGCGGTCGACCCGGGCAGGAACCCGCCGCTCGGCCCGACGCGGGTCAGTTGCCCCCGCCGGTGAGCCAGGCCAGCATCCGGGCTTCGCAGTCCCAGATCTGCGCCAGCGGCACGTACTCGCCTCTCGTGTGCGCAAGCTGCGGGTCACCGGGCCCGTAGTTGACCGCGGGGATGCCGAGGGCGTCGAACCTGGCGACGTCGGTCCAGCCCAGCTTGGCCCGTGCCTGCCCGCCCATCGCCGCCACGAACGAGGCGGCCGCCGGCTGGCTCAGGCCGGGCCGCGCGCCGCCGGCCACGTCCGTGATCCGCACGTCGTATCCGGCGAACACCTCACGCACGTGCTCGATCGCCTGCTCCGGCGAGCGGTCAGGGGCGAATCGGTAGTTCACGTTGACGACGCACTCGTCAGGGATCACGTTCCCGGCCACGCCGCCGCTGATGCCGACCGCGTTGAGACCCTCGTGGTAGGAGAGCCCTTCCACGACCGGCTCCCGCGCGGAGTAGGCCCGCAGCACGTCCAGGATGCCGCCCGCAGCGTGGATCGCGTTGCTGCCCAGCCACGACCTGGCGCTGTGCGCACGCTCGCCGCTGGCCACGATGTCCGCGCGCAGCGTCCCCTGGCAGCCGCCCTCGACGAGGGTGCCGGTCGGCTCGAGCAGCACCGCGAAGTCCGATTCGAGCAGCTCGGGCCGGTTCCGGCTGAGCCGCAGCAGGCCATTGCGCTCGGCCTCGACTTCCTCACAGTCGTAGAACACGTACGTGACATCGCGGATCGCCGTCGTCAGCTGCGCGGCCAGCCGCAGCTGAACGGCGACGCCGGACTTCATGTCACAGCTGCCGCAGCCATACAACAGCACGCCGTCGATGTGCGAGGGCAGGTTGCCGGCGACCGGCACGGTGTCGATGTGGCCGGCCAGCGCAACCCGCTCGCGCCTGCCGAAGTGGGTGCGGGCCACGAGGGCATTGCCGTCCCGATCGACGCTGAGCTGCGGAAGCGCGGAGAGAGCGGCTTCAATGGAGTCGGCAAGCGGTTGCTCGCCACCGCTCACTGACTCCACGTCCACCAGGCGCGCGGTCAACTCGCCGACCGGGAGGGAAAGATCAAGTTTCACTGCCGCAGCATAGCCTGATAGACCAGCCGGGCACGCGGCGCCGACTGGGGGACGACCCCGGACCCCCCGCGGCGTGAGCCCGGGGACGACCTCCGTACCCCCGCGGGGCCGCAGCAACACCGGGAGGGTCATGTTCCACGTCGACTCCGAGGTCGGCCAGCTACGGCAGGTCATCGTGCACCGGCCCGGCCTCGAGCTCAAGCGGCTCACTCCGGACAACGCGGCCGACCTGCTGTTTGACGACGTGCTCTGGGTGACGGAAGCGCAGGCGGAGCATGACGAGTTCACCGCCGTCCTGCGCGACCGTGGCGTCATCGTGCATGACTACGCCGATCTGCTCGAGCAGACCCTGGCCATCGACGAAGCCCGCGAGTACATGCTCGACCGGGTCTTCGATCACCGGCTGCACGGGCCGCTCGCGGTTCGCGGGCTGCGCCAGGCCCTGGCGGAGCTAGATCCCGCCACCCTGACGAGCCTGCTGATCGGGGGCATCACCCGGCGCGAATTCCGCGAGCTGGCCCAGGAGCCGCAGAGCATCACGTTCCGGTCGCTTGATCAGGACGGATTCGTGCTCGCCCCGCTCCCCAACGTCCTCTACCAGCGCGATACTTCCGCGTGGATCTACGGCGGCGTGTCTGTGAACGCCATGCGCAGGCGAGCCCGGATGCGGGAGACCATCGGAGATGAAGCCATCTACCGCTGGCATCCGATGTTCAGCGGCGGCGGCTTTCAGGTCTGGTACCACGGCACCGACAGCCGTCCGGCTTCTCTGGAAGGTGGCGACATTCTTGTCATCGGGAACGGGGCCGTGCTCGTGGGCATGTCGGAACGCACCCAGCCGCAGTCCGTGGAGATGCTGGCGCACCGGCTCTTCTCCGCTGGCGGCGCGTCCACGGTGGTGGCCGTGGACATGCCGAAGGCACGCGCGTTCATGCACCTGGACACCGTGCTGACAATGGCGGACTACGGCGTGTTCATCAAGTACGCGGGCATGGGCATGCTGCCCGCATACACCCTCGAGCCGGGCAGTGATGGCGAGGAGCTGAAGATCACCGAGCACTTGCCCGAGCAGATGCACGACGCGATCGCCGCCGCCCTCGGGCTGCCGAAGATAACGGTGCTGACCGCCACCCAGGACGTCCGCTCGGCCAGCCGCGAGCAGTGGGACGACGGGTGCAACGTGCTGGCGCTGTCGCCCGGCGTCGTCGTGGCCTACGACCGCAACGTCACGACCAACGCCTACCTGCGCGACCACGGCATCGAGGTGATCACCGTGCGCGGCAGCGAGCTCGGCCGCGGCCGCGGCGGGCCGCGGTGCATGACCTGCCCGATTGAGCGCGACGCCTGACCCTGGGACGCTCACTCGCCTGACAAGTCCGGCAAAACGTCGCGCGGGAGGATGGTTGCGGAAGGTGAGTGTGGTTCCGGCCGCCGTGCAAGTTCTCCGGCATCGTGCAAGTTCTCCGCACTTTCGC
>JASHUE010000461.1:0-10291 GCA_030040195.1 Streptosporangiaceae bacterium
TTCCTGGCCGGCGATGCGGCCCACATTGTGCCGCCGACCGGGGCCAAAGGACTCAACCTGGCGCTCGCGGACATCGCCTACCTGGCGCCGGCCCTGGCCGACCTGGCTCTCGGCCAGCCAGACCTGGCCGACCAGTACTCGGACACGTGCCTGCGCCGGGTCTGGCGGTCCACTCACTTCTCGTGGTGGATGACCACCATGCTGCACCGCACTCCGGGCGCCGACGCCATGGAGAGCCAACTGCAGCTCTCGCAACTGCGGTACGTGGCGACCTCGCGGGCAGCCGCCACGAGCCTGGCCGAGAACTACACCGGCTACCCTCCCCTGCCCGCCAGCATCCTGACGCTCTGAGAAGAGGACGGTTCCGCCATGCGCACCACACCGCCGTTCCGCGCCGATCACGTCGGCAGCCTGCTCCGCCCGGCCGCGCTGCTAGCGGCGCGCAAGGATTACGCGGCCGGCCGGATCGAGGCGGCCGCGCTGCGAGCCGCCGAGGACGATGCGATCAAGGATGCCGTGCAGCTGCAGCACGACGCCGGCCTCCAGTCAGCCACCGACGGCGAGTTCCGCCGGGCGTCCTGGCACATGGACTTCATTTACCAGCTCGGCGGCGTCGCCAAGGCACCAGGCAATCTCGCGGTGCGGTTCCACAACCCGTCGGGCGACATCGAGTTCACGCCTGCCGCCATGCACATCGCCAGCAAGATCAAGCTGGACAAGACGATCTTCGCCGATGACTTCGGCTACCTGCAGTCCGTGGTGAGGGAGGCGACGCCGAAGCTCACCATCCCCTCGCCGAACATGGTGCACTACCGCGGCGGGCCGGCCGCCATCGACCACGACGTCTACCCCGACATGGAGGAGTTCTGGTCGGACCTGTCGGCCGCCTACAACGACGAGGTGCAGCGGATGGCCGCGCTCGGCTGCACCTATCTCCAGCTCGATGACACCAGCCTGGCTTACCTCAACGACCCTGCTCAGCGGGCGGAGATCGCGGGCCGCGGCGAGGACGCCGATCACCTGCACCTGCGCTACATCCGCCAGGTGAACGACGCAATCGCCGGCCGGCCGGACACCATGCGCGTCACCACGCACATGTGCCGCGGCAACTTCCGCTCGTCCTGGGTGGCCGCCGGCGGTTACGACTTCGTCGCCGAGGCGCTCTTCAGCGAGCTGGCGGTGGACGGCTTTTTCCTCGAGTACGACGACGAGCGCTCCGGCGGCTTCGAGCCGCTGCGGTTCGTCCCCAAGGGCAAGATGGTGGTGCTCGGCCTGGTGACGACCAAGCGGGGCGCGCTGGAGGAGCGGGACACCCTGAGGCGCCGGATCGACGAGGCCGCCAGGTTCGTCCCGCTCGACCAGATCTGCCTGTCGCCGCAGTGCGGGTTCTCCTCGACCGTCGAGGGCAACGAGCTCACCCAAGACGAGCAGCAGGCGAAGTTGCGACTGATCGTGCAAACCGCGCACGACGTCTGGGGCGAAGGTTAACGACGGAGGGAACGGGATCGTCCGTTGCTTTCCCCGATCCGCAGCCAGTACCCGACCGGGAACAATCGCAGGTGCAGGTGCTCGTCGGCCAGGCCCCACAGGCCGCGGCGCGCGAAGAGGGCCACGAGGATCGCGACCAGGCCGAGGATGATCAGGTACCACGCGTTGTACGAGGCCAGTGTCTGCTGCAGCACCATGTAGACGGCGGTGCCGATGATGGGCCCCTCGACCGTCCCGAGCCCGCCGATGATGGTCGCGAACGCCATCTCCGCGGTCCACTGCACGCTGAACACTGCGCTCGGCTGCACCTGGAGCTGGCTGATCGCGAGCACCCCGCCAGCCGCTCCGCAGCCGATGCCGGCCACGAGGAACACCAGCAGCCGGGCCAGGCCCACCCGAGCCCCCGAGCTGCGCGCGGCGACCTCATCGTCCCTGACCGCGGTGAGCACCAGGCCGAGCCGGCTGCGCAGCAGCACGTAGACGGCGAGCATGGCGGCCGCGGTGACAGCAAGTCCGATCCAGTAGGTGTAGGCGGTGAGCAGGTTCGGACTCAGCCCGGCGAAGCCGGGCAACGGCAGGCCGGTGCCGCCGCCGAGCGAGGAAAACCGCTCGATGAGCAGCATGAGCGCGGCCGCGAGCACCCACGTTGCGATCGCGAAGTAACCGCTGCGCAGCCGCGACACAAGCCACCACAGCGGGAGCGCGGCCACCCCGCAGCCGATCGCGGCGACCGGCAGGGCCGCGAACGGAGACAAGCCGTGCAGGGCCAGGATCAGCACGAAGTACGCACCGAGGCCGACGAACCCCTGCTGCCCGACCGACACCAGGCCCGCGTATCCGGCCATCAGGTTCCACATGCTGGCCAGCGTGAGCACGATGAACGCCTGCACCAGGATCGCGGTGGTACCCGAATACACGATGTACGGGAACAGCGCGAGCACCACGACGACGACCAGTGCGCAGACGCCGGTCCAGGCCACGTTCTGCCGCGAGCGCGTGACCCGGAAGTCCGCCGCGATCGGAGCGCTAGTGTCGGTGGCGACGCTCACGACTGGGCCCTCCGATAGGTAAGGCCTTGCGGCCGGAGCACGAGGACGACCAGGAACACCAGGTAGCCGGCGAGAAGTTCGTCGGAGATGTTGATCTGGGCGCCGACCTGCTGGGCCACGCCGAGCACGATGCCGCCGAGCAGCGTGCCCCAGAGTGAGCCCAGCCCGCCGATTACGACGGCGACGAATGCGAAGAGCAGGATCGTGTCTGTGCCCGTGGTCGGATCGAGGTCGGAGTACATCCCGTACGCGATGCCGCCGAGCGCTACCGTCCCGAGCGCCAGCGCAGCCGCGATGCCGAACACGTGCCGGTAGTCGGCCCCGGACAGCTGCGCGGCCTCTTGGTCGTCGGCGACGGCTCGGATCAGCCGGCCGTACCTGGATGCCGACAGGAAATACTGCAGCCCGAGGAGCACCGCGACCGCGACCGCGAAGATGACGACGAGCAGCCAGGCGATCTGAATCTGCGGCCCGAGACTGAAGGATGAGGTCACCAGGCTCATCCCCGCCCCGATCCCGCGCGTGTTCGCCGAGAAGAACTGGAGCAGGCCGTTCTCGATCACCATGGACAGGCCCAGGGTGACGATGAGCGTGGTGAGGACGCCGCGGTTGAGCGCGCTCTGGATGACCGTGCGCTGCAGCCCGTAGCCGAGCACCGCCATCACCGGCACCACGACGACAACGGACCACAGCACGGGCATGTGGGTGGCGGCGATGATGCCGATCGCCACGTACCCCGCGATCACGGCCAGGTCGCCGTGCGCGAGATTCACGACCTTCATCACCCCGAACATCAGCGAAAGCCCGCAGGCGAACAGGGCGTACAGGCCGCCGGTCAGCACGCCCTGGATGACGGCGTTCACCCAGGCCATTACGACTCGCTCCCCTCGCCACGCTGGCCGGGCACGACGACCGTGCTGGCCAGGCCGAAGTAGGCCGCCTCGACCTCCTCGGCCGTGACGTCGGCTGGCCTTCCTTCCAAGGTCGTCCTGCCTTCCAGCAGACAGTGAATGTGCGTGGCCACGCGCAGCGCCTGGCTGACGTCCTGCTCGACGAGCAAGACAGTGAGGCCCGTCGCCAGGATCTGCGGCAGCATGCTGTAGATGCGCTGCACGACGACAGGTGCCAGGCCGAGAGACAACTCATCGAGGAGCAGGACCCGCGGGTTGGCGACCAGGGCCCGCCCGAGCGCCACCGTCTGCTGCTCGCCGCCCGACAGCTGCCGCGCACGCTGGTTGCGTCGCTCCTGCATCCAGTCAAACGTCTCGTACACGCGTCCGATCGTCCACGGACCCGGCCGAGCGTAGGTGGCGCCCACCTTCAGGTTTTCCTCGACGGTCAGCGACCCGAACAGCCGCCTGCCCTCCGGCACCATCACGATCCCCTGCCGGGCCCGGCGCTCGGGCCGCAGCCCGGTCACGTCCTCGCCGTCGAACAGCACCGAGCCCGTCACCGGGTGGTGCAGCCCGGCGATCGTGCGCAGCAGCGTCGACTTGCCCGCGCCATTTGCGCCGATGATCGCGTAGACCTCGCCGGGGTAGACCCGCAGCGACAGCGCGTCCAAGGCTCGCAGCTGCCCGTGGTAGACCGACAGGTCGCGAACCTCCAGGATCGGCGTCCCGCTCTCCGCCGCGCTGCCCGCCCCCTGGCGGGGCGCCTCACGGTAGCGCCCTCCCTCGTCGCTCGTCCCTCGCTCCGGAGGCCTGGCACCGGCGCGCCCCGCCCGCTCGCTCACTGTGACTCCAGCTCGCTGTCGGCCCTGGAGGTCTCGAGCGTTCCGCCCGCCAGCGCGGTGGTGACGTCGGTGCCGAGGAAGACCTCACGGACCGCGGGGTCGGCCAGCACCGTGGCCGGCTCGCCGTCGCCCACGAACGTCCCGCCGGCCAGGCAGATCAGCCGGCTGACTACCGGCGTGAGCGCCCGCACGACATGCTCGATCCAGACCACCGCGATCCCGTCCGCGTTGACGCCGCGGACGATCTCCACGAGCTGGGCCACCTCGGGATCGGTCAGGCCGCCGGCCACCTCGTCCAGCAGCAGCAGCGTCGGCTGTGTCGCCAGCGCGCGGGCCAGCTCGAGCCGTTTGCGTTGCAGCAGGCCGAGGCGTTCGGCAGGCGCGTTCGCCTCACCGGACATGCCCGCCCGCTCGAGCGCCGCGACCGCGGCGGCGTAGCTGGCCCGGCGCCGCAGTCCACCGCCTTGCTGGGCGGCCACCAGCAGGTTCTCAAAGACGGTCATGTCGGCGAACGGCCGCGGGACCTGATACGTGCGGCCGATGCCCAGCCGGCACCGGTCGGCCGAGTCCAGCCTGGTGATAGTGCGCCCGGCGAAGTGGACCTCACCGGCGTCGGGGGCAAGGTCGCCGGAGATGAGGCCGAACAGGCTGGTCTTGCCAGCGCCGTTCGGCCCCACGATCCCGACCACGTCGCCGGGCCCGACGGCGAACGACAGGTCCTCCGCTATGACGACGCGGCCGAACCGCTTCGTCACGTGCTCGAGTTCAAGCAGGCCTGTCATCCGGTCACGTGTTGGTCGGCAGCAGGTCGGCCGTGATCTTCGCCGCAGGCAGGAGCGTGTTGTCGACGACCTTCATCTCCAGCGCGTACGTGACCCCCTTCTGCCATTGCACGCCAGCCGGAGGCGTGATCGCGACCCCCGGCGCCGGGCCGAAGGGCTTGATCCAGCCACTGCCACCGGTCACGAAGTCAAGCGGCCCGGCGAGCGCGTTGATGTTCACGTTGTGGATCGCCGCGGCCACCTCGTCGTGGTCGTGGGGGTCGCTCACCGTCTTGAACGCCGCGTAGGCGATTTCGAAGAGGCTGTAGTTGCTGATGTTGGCGTTCCACTGCCCGAGGCCAGATGCCTCGTAGTCGTTGGCCACCTGCTGGCAGCTTTCCCCGGTCAGCGTCGACGTCCACGGCAGCGTCGGCACCCACCAGGTGTCGGTCGCGACGTTGTAGACCTCCGAGCCCATCGCGTACGCGTCGGTCGGGAACAGCAGCACCTTGGCCACGGTCGCCAGCTTCGGCCGGAAACCCTGCTGGAGCGACTGGTGCCACATGGTGGCGAAGTCGGGCGGCAGCGGCACGTTGGTGAAGAAGTCGGCGTTGTCCGCTTTGAACTGGGAGATCATCGAGGTGTAGTTCGTCGTGCCGTCCGGATAGGCCGACGACATGTCGAACTTGTAGCCCGCGGCCGAGACGAGCGGCGGGAACACCCCGCGGAACGCATTGCCGTCTGAGTCGTTGGGGAACGCGGCCGCGACCACCTTGTCGGTGTGCAGCTGGGCGTGGATCCGGTTCCACATCGGGATGAAGCACTCGGCCAGGTGCTCGGCGCCGAGGAAGTACAGGATTACGTACTTGGCCTTCTCCGTGGCCTTGGTCGGGTTGCCGTTCGGGAACAGGTTCAGGTACCAGGACTCCCACGGGCAGTTCGCGCAGACCAGCGGCGTGCCCAGCGACTCGGCCTGGCTGGCGACCGCATTGACGGTCTCGGGCGTGGACGTGGCGAACAGCATGTCCACGTTGTCGCTCAGGATCGCGGTCCTGGCCAGGTCCCCGGCCCTGGTGACGCTGGACTGGGAGTCATAGGACTTGATCGTGACGGGGTAGGTCTTGCCGCCGATCTTGAACCCGTTCTTGTACTGGCTGGTCTGCTTGATCTTCGAGATCAGCCAGAGGTCGGCCGCGCCGAAGCCGGCCAGGTCGCCGGTCAGCGGGTGGATCCAGCCGACCGTGATGCCCTTCGTGCTGCTCGAGCTTGCGCCCTTGATGCTCGAACCGCACGCCTCGAGCAGCCCCCCGGCCCCCACTACCGCCGCGCCAGCGCCGACTGCTCGCAGCAGGCCGCGCCGGCTGATGTCCTCGGTTAGCCGGAAGCCACCCGAGTGCACATTTTGATCACTCATCAGTCATCGATCTCCTCGTGAGGTCGTGTCGCAGTGACCGGGAAAGTGCCGGCGGCGATACCGCCGCACGTCCCTGGAGCAGCGGGCAGCGCTCGATGACCCGCAAGTGGTCCCAGAACCACGCCGCCCGCATCCTGACGCTTCATCCCGTCTCCTCAACGTCGGCGCCTGCGTCGGACCGACATCCAGGAGCCCGTGTCGAACGCTCAGCTCAGCAGGCACGTCGAACCGGCGACTCGCCAGGTGTGCGCGTGGCGTACGACTATGCGCAATGTAGAACTTTGCCAGCACGGCGGATAGGTGTCAACGGCCGAAATTACGCACGCGGCGACATCAATCGCCGACAGCGAAGGCAGTTTCGGGCGCGAATCCGGCTCGCCGCAACATCCCGGCAGGACGGCGCGTCACCGCGCCGGCGTGGCCAACGGCACGGCCTGCGTCGCCTGCAGACCGCGCAGGGTCTCCAGCTCTTGCTCTGATGGCGCCGCGATCTGCGTGACGTCGCTACTGACGCGCAGGTCCCAGCCCGTCTGCTCGCATACGGTCTCGATCGCGACGCCCGGGTAGATGCCGGTGAGCACCAGCTCGCAGGTGGCCGGGTCCGGCTTCAGCACGCCGAGGTTCGTGATGACCAACTGCGGCCCGCCACCGCGCAGTCCCATCTCTTCCCTGCTGCCGGGCCCGTCGCCGAAACCGACCGAGGTCACGAAGCCGACGCGCTCAGTCAGCGTACGGCGGGAGTGCCGCAAGACGACGATTACCTCCTTGCACGCGGCGGCGATTTCCGGGGCTCCGCCGGCGCCGGGCAGCCGGACCGCCGGCATCGCGTAGCTGTCCCCGATGATCGTCGTGTTGATGTTCCCGTACCGGTCGAGCTGAGCGGCTCCGAGGAAGCCAACGTCGATCCGCCCGGGCTGCAGCCAGTAGTTGAAGATCTCCGGCACGCTGACGACGGCGTCGGCGGTCTCAGCCAGAATCCCGTCGCCGATGGACAGCGGCAGCACGGCCGGCTTGGCCCCGATCGTGCCGGATTCGTAGATCAGAACGAGGTTCGGCGCGTGCGTCGCCCTGGCCAGGTTGGCCGCCTCGCTCGGCAGCCCGATGCCGACGAAGCACGTCATGCGATCGCGGAGCGACCGGGCTGCCGTCACCGTCATGATCTCGTCCGGCGTGTAGGTCAGCATGAGACCGACCGCCCGGCGGCCACCGCGGGAGCAGCGGCGCCGTAGACGTGCTCGTCTAGCCACGCCTCGAACTTCCGCCGGTCGCGGCTCACCTCATCCCAGGCGAGGTAGAAGTCGTTGTCCCTGGCTGAGTAGCCAAGCGCGTAGGACGGATGCGCCCCGTCGGGCACCGCCGCTACATACCCGACGCTCCACGACGGCAGCACGACCGCCCCCGGCCGTGGCTCCAGAACGTCGACGACTTCCTCGACGGTCACCACCGATCGGGCCGCGGCCAGCAGGGCTTCCTTCTGGACCCCGGTAATCCCCCAGTACTGCACGTTGCCGCGCCGGTCGGCCTGCTGCGCATGGATGACGGCCACGTCCGGACGCAGGGCGCTGACCGCGGTCAGCACCTCCCCGGTGAACGGACAAGTGATCTCCGCAATGCCGGCCGTCTGCGCGGCCAGGCTCGTGCCGCGGTAACCGCGCAGCACGGCGAACGGCAGGCCGGAGGCGCCCGCCTGATAGCGGTTGGCCATCCCGGCATGGCTGTGTTCCTCAAGCTCGAGCGGGCCGGGCCAGGAACGTTCCACCGCATCCCTGAACCGGTGCAGCGAGCCGACTCCTGGGTTGCCAGCCCATGAGAACACCAGCTTCCGCGCGCAGCCGGCTCCGATCATCTGGTCGTAAATGATGTCAGGGGTCATCCGGACGAGCGTGAGATCGCGCCGCCGCTGCCGGATGACCTCATGCCCGGCCGCGTGGGGAATCAGGTGCGTGAAGCCCTCCATAGCGACCGAGTCGCCGTCATGCACGGTGGCGGCGATCGCCTCGGCCAACGACACGATCTCTGCCACCCGGACCGGTCCTCCTTGTCGCGGTTTTACCGCAACAATACTCATACAGTCGCTAAGTGAACAGCTGTGCGTACTACGCAACGCTAAGGAAGGTTGCCAGTAGATCGGCACCCGGCCGGGGGCCGCTGGCCGTCAGGCGCGGGCCTGAGCCTGCAGGTCGGACTCGATCCGGGCGGCGGTGTCGAGCAACGCTGGCAGAAGATCGCTGCGCATGGTGGCCAGGCTGACCCTGCTGGCGTGCGCGGACAAGTTGATCGCTGCGGTCACCGAGCCGCCGGGCGCGCGGATCGGGGCCGCCACCGCCCGCAGCCCCTCTTCGAGTTCCTGGTCCACAATCGCGTACCCCTGCCTGGCCACCTCGGCGAGGACATCCCTGAGCCGCTCGGGGTCGGTGACCGTGCGCGCGGTGATCGGTTCGAGATCGGCTTCGTCCAGGTAACGGTCAAGGTCCTCGGGGCTGAGCCCGGCCAGCAGCACGCGGCCCATCGACGTTGCATAGGCGGGGAACCTGGTCCCCACGGAGATCGCGACCGTCATGATTCGCTTGGTCGGGACCCTGGCCACGTAGACGACGTAGTGGCCGTCAAGCACCGAGATCGAGGACGACTCCCGCACCTTCGCGACGAGTTCCTCAAGGTGCGGTGAGGCGATCTCCGGCAGCGCCAGCCCCGAGAGGTAGGCATACCCGAGTTCGAGCACCCGCGGCCGGAGCGAGAACTCCCGCCCGTCGCTGCGCACGTACCCCAGCTTGACCAGCGTCAGCAGGAACCGGCGGGTCGCCGCCCTGGTCAGCCCGGTCGCCCTGGCCACCTCGCTGAGGCTGAGCCGCTCGCGGTCGGGTCCGAACGCGCGGATAACCGCCAGACCGCGGTCGAGGGACTGGACGAAATCACTGTTCCTGACCTGGCCGCCGTCGGCGGCAGATCTGGTCGCGGCTTCCGCCGGAGTGTTCGCCCTGCGCGCAGAACTTGCCATCGCAACGCATGCTAACGCTCGCCGCGCGCAAGCACCCGCGGGAGCGACCGACTTGGGAGGCTCGGGGGCTCGGAGCACTGCGCCACCCGGTCGCCGAGATCCGGGGACACCCCTCGTTCCCTTACCCGGCAAAGGTGCTCAGGACCACGAGTCCGGCGCGTCCACCTGCGGTAATGCGTGGCGAGCTGGCGCCCAGCGCGTGGGCAGGGGCACGAGCGTCTAGGGCGCCGTGGCCGGTTCCAGCGCGTCGCGCAGATCCTCGATCAGGTCTTCACAGGTCTCGATGCCCACCGACAGCCGGACCAGGTCGGCGGGAACCTCCAAGGGCGAGCCCGCCACCGACGCGTGCGTCATCCGGCCCGGATGCTCGATCAGCGACTCGACGCCGCCCAGCGACTCGCCCAGGGTGAACAGCCTTGTCCGCCCGCAGATCGCCAGCGCCTCCTCGGGGCCGCCCCTGGCCCGGAACGACACCATTCCGCCGAAGCCGCGCATCTGCTTGGCCGCGATCTCATGCCCCTGGTGCGTCTCCAGGCCCGGGTAGTACACCTCGCTGACGCCGGGGTGGCTGGTCAGCATCTCGGCGATACGCTGCGCGTTCTCGCAGTGCCGGTCCATCCGGACGCCGAGCGTCCTGGCGCCTCGCAGCGTCAGCCACGCGTCGAACGGCCCGGGAACCGCACCGGTGGCGTTCTGCAGGAAGGCCAGCTTCCCGGCCAGGTCAGGGTCGGCCAGCACGACCGCGCCGCCGACGACGTCCGAGTGCCCGCCAATGTACTTGGTGGTGGAGTGCACGACCGCGTCCGCGCCGAGCGCCAGTGGCTGCTGCAGGTACGGCGAGGCAAA
>JASHUE010000047.1:0-4277 GCA_030040195.1 Streptosporangiaceae bacterium
GGGATCAGCGCGACGAGCAGCGCGACCAGGGTCACCAGGCTCTGCGGCGCCCTGGAGTAGTACGCCATCGGCTGCAGCGTGATGACGGCCAGCATGAAGATGATCGTCAGTGAGGCCAGCAGGATGTTCAGCGCGATCTCGTTCGGTGTCTTCTGCCGCTTGGCCCCCTCGACGAGGGCGATCATCCGGTCGATGAAGGTCTCGCCCGGCTTGGACGTGATCTTCACGACGATCCGGTCGGACAGCACCTTGGTGCCGCCGGTGACCGCGGAGCGGTCACCGCCGGACTCGCGGATGACCGGAGCGGACTCGCCGGTGATGGCCGACTCGTCCACCGAGGCGATGCCCTCGACGACGTCGCCGTCGCCGGGGATGATCTCACCCGCCTCGACGACCACGTGATCGCCGAGCGTGAGCTGGGTGCCGGGCACGGCCTCCTCGCGCGTGTCGGTCTGGCCCGGCTGCCAGTTGATGAGCCGCCGGGCCACGGTCTCCCGCTTGGTCTTGCGCAGCGTCTCGGCCTGGGCCTTGCCCCGGCCCTCGGCCACGGCCTCGGCCAGGTTGGCGAACACCACGGTCAGCCAGAGCCAGACCGTGATCGTCCAGTTGAAGATCGCAAACCCGGGCGTCTCGAAGAAGATCGCGGTAATCGTCGTCAGCAGCGCGCCGACCTCGACCACGAACATGACCGGGTTCTTGATCTGGACCCGCGGGTCCAGCTTCTTGAGCGCGTCTGGTGTCGACTGCCAGATCATCTTCGGATCGAGCAGGCCTCCGCCGATGCGGTTCCGCGCGTCCGCCTGGCCGCGCCCGCTCGCCGGGGCATCCGGCTTGGTGGAAATTGCCATCTCAGTGCAGTCCTTCTGCGAACGGGCCCAGGGCCAACGCGGGGAAGTAGGTCAGGCCCACGAGGACCAGGACCACGGCGATTACCATGCCGACGAACAGCGGAGTCTTCGTAGACAGCGTGCCTGCGCTCTCGGGAGTCTTGCCCTGTCTGGCCAGTGATCCGGCCAGGCCGAGCGCGAAGATCTCCGGTCCGAAGCGCCCGAACAGCATCACGAACCCGCCGACCGTCTGGTACCAGATCGCCGCACTGCCGAGGCCGGCGAACGCCGAGCCGTTGTTATTAGCCATCGAGGCGAACGCGTACACGATCTCGGTCAGGCCGTGCGGGCCCGAATTGAAGATCGCTGCCTGACCCGCATGCGTGCCGATCGACAACCCAGCCGCGGTCAGGATCACCACCGGCAAGGTCAGGAAGTACAGCGCCGCGTACTTCATCTCGACCGGGCGGATCTTCTTGCCGATGTACTCGGGCGTCCGGCCCACCATCAGGCCGGCCACGAAGACCGTGACGACGGCGAGGATCAGGATGCCGTACATTCCGGCCCCGATGCCGCCTGGCGCGATCTCGCCCAGCGCGATGTCGAACAGGGCGATGCCGCCGCCGAAGGGAGTCAGCGAATCATGGAAACAGTTCACCGCCCCGGTCGATGTCACCGTGGTCGAGGCCGCGAACAACGAGCAGCCGGACGTGCCGAACCTCGTTTCCACGCCCTCGGTGGCGCCATGCGCGAGTTTCGCGGCGGTCGCACCGCCGAGGCCGTAGTGCGACTCGAAGAAGCTGATGCCGATGACGGCGAGGATCCAGATGATCGCCATGACCGCGACCAGGGCGTAGCCCTGCTTGTTGTCCTTGACCATCTTGCCGAAGGCGCGCGGCGTGGCAAACGGGATCAGCAGCAAGATGAAGATCTCGAACCAGTTCGTGAGCGGGTTCGGGTTCTCGTACGGGTGCGCGGAGTTGGTGTTGAAGAACCCGCCCCCGTTGTTCCCCATGTCCTTGATGCTCTCCATGGCGCCCACCGGGCCGCCGGGGATGGTCTGGTGCGCGCCCGATAGCGTCGTGTAGGTGGTGTAAGCGTGGAAGTTCTCGATCGCGCCGTTGGCGATGAGGAACAGGCCGCCCACGATGGCGAGCGGGATCAGCAGCCGTACCGACGCCCGGGTGACGTCCACGTAGAAGTTGCCGAGCTTGTCGGTCCTGGACCGGACGAAGCCGCGGATCATCGCGATCGCGACCACGAGGCCGACGGCAGCCGACATGAACTGCTGCACGGTCAGCCCGGTCATCTGGACCAGGTAGCCCATCGTGGACTCGCCGGCGTAGTTCTGCCAGTTGGTGTTCGTGACGAACGAGGCCGCGGTGTTCCAGGCCGTGTCCGGCGGCACCGCGGTCATGTGCTCGCTCAGCAGCAGGTGGTCCTGCACGCGCTGGAGGAGGTAGAGGAAGAGGACGCTGACAAAAGAGAAGGCCAGGATGGAGCGAATATAGATGCTCCACTTCTGGTCGGCATTCTTGTTAATGCCGGTCAGCTTGTAGATGACGCGCTCGATCTTCCAGTCCTTGTCGGTCGTGAAGATGTGCGCCATGTAGTTGCCGAGCGGCACGTAGCACGCTGCCAGCGCGGCGACTAGCAGGCCAGCCTGAAGCCAGCCCGCAAGTGCGCTACTCATTTAGAACCTCTCAGGGAGAACGAGTGCCACGAATAGGTACACGGTCAGCAGGAAGCCGCCGATGATGCCGATCCAGTTTTCAGCGCTCAAAGTTCTCGATCCCCTTAACGATGAGCCACAGCACGCCGAAGGCGACGATGGTCATGACTATGTAGAACCAGTCCGTGTTGATGTTCATGCGTGTCCTCCAGGGACGCCCGGGGCAGGGTCGGACGCTCCAGTAGATCCCGCTGTGCAGGCGAATCGGAGCTTGCAAACGGGACCCATGCGCGGCGGCCCTACTTCCTAACGGACTCCATGCGCCGGTTTTTAGCGATCCTTTAGCGGAACGGGCTCACGAACGGGCCCATGCGCAGTAAGGCCCCGGGCCGCCCGAACGGAAACGGGTGACCCGAGGCCTTGGTTGTCCGCCGCGGCCTGAGATCCCGCATGAGGTTGCACAGGCAATCTCGCGGTACGCGGCGCGCTTCGTTGCTAAATTACTCTCCGTATCGAGAGGCCCGGCGCCGATTACGAACCGTAGTCTAAGTGCGCCCCGAGCTCAGGCCTTGACCGGGGGAGTCGGAAAGGGTATACGTGCCCAAGCCGCGTCGGCCGGGCGGCACGCCGGAGCCTTTCAGGCAGCGCCCGGATCGTTAGGCAGCCAGATCAGCGAGGATCTCGCCGAGCCTGCCCAGGGCCGCCCCGATCCACGGGACCTGCACCGGATCGGGAGCGGCCAGGGCCGTTTCACGCTGCTCCTCGGAGTCACCGTAGAGCAGGCCGGTGGCGACCCTCAGCCGCAGGGCGGCCGGCTCATCACCGAATGCGCTGCCGGCCAGCGTCCCGGCTCCGTAGCGCTCCAGCAGCAGCGCGGCCAGGCCGGCGCCCGTGGTGATCTCGTACTTGTCGGCCAGGTGCGCGCGCCACGGCGCGAAGTCCGGATACAGGTAGAAGGCCGCCTGCGGCGCCGCCACGCTTACCCCGGCGGCGGCAAAGACTCGCGCGGCCTCGCGCGCGACGGCCGCGTGCAGCCGCCGGGCCCGGCTGACGCATTCGGCCAGCTCTGGTGGCTCGGCGAAGGCTACGGCGGCGGCCTGCTGGACTGGCACCGGCGCCGCCGACCAGATCTCGCTGGCGATACCGCTCAGCCGGTCGCGCAGCATCTCACCGACCCGCCCGTCCGGCATCCTGGCGACGCCCAGCCGCCATCCGCCGACCGACATGCTCTTGCTCAGCGCAGTGGTGACGACGGTCCGCTCGGGCGCGACACAGGCCGGGCTGAGGAATGGCGTCGCGCTGTCGTGGATGAGATCACGGTAGATCTCGTCGCTGATGATGATCAGGTCGTGGCGCTGCGCGGCGGCGCAGAGTTCGTGCACCGCTGCTGGGCTGGCCACCCGGCCAGTGGGATTGTCGGGCAGGGTCATCAGCACCGCGCCGATCCGGCGGCCCGCGGCCTGCGCGGCGCGGACGGCCTCCTCGAGCGCGTCCGGGTCGCAGATGCCGCCTTCGCCCGGCCCCGTCGGCACGAAATGCGGGTCGAGTCCGGTCAGCCGGGCCTGCGCCGCATAGCTCACCCAGCTGGGCCGGGGGATCGCCACGTCGGCGCCGAGGGCGAGCAGCAGCCCGAACAGCAGGGCCTTGCTGCCGGGCCCGGCCAGGACGCGGTCCGCGTCGGTGGGCGCACCGCGCCGGGTCCAGTAGCCCGCAGCCGCCTCGCGCAGGGACGGAAGTCCGGCGACCGGACCGTACGCGCCGAGGCCGGACGCGCTGGC
>JASHUE010000462.1:0-5172 GCA_030040195.1 Streptosporangiaceae bacterium
GCGGCTGGCGGCGGCCCGGCTGCTGTCGCTGGCGAAGGTGCTCGCTGGCAACCGCGGAACTACGCGGATCAGAGGCCCCGTTCGACCGCCGCGCGGCCTGCTTTGCCACAGCGCTGCTGGCCAGGATGGGCCGCATTCCAGTTCCACGGCGCACTCGCGACCTATGACGCGATGGCGCTGGCCCTAGGCCAAGCTCGCCTTGCGCGACCTGGCTTGCGGTCCTGTTGGCCGCTCGGGAAGGCGGCCGGCCCGCCGCGCTCGCCACTGTGACCGCAGCCATGCCGGCTGCGGCCAATGCGACCACGTACGCTTCGGGACTGTCCCGACCCGGTCATGATCAGTGTCGCGGTGCTCGCGCGTGGCGCCCCCGGGCGGCTGCCGCCGTCCGGGCAGACGCCATCCTCACGGGCACGCTGACGTACCGCTGGCGCTCGCGCTAGTGGCTGACGGGGTCACCTGCGCGCGGTCTTTGCGCACCGCGCTCGAACGACAGACAGGGTTCTACTCTGGGCCGTGCCTGAACATGCTCAGCGGAACGTGGCTGCGCGCCGAAGCCCTGCTGATAGCGCTCGGCGTCCCGGCCGTCGTAACCCCGGTTTCCTGGCCCAGTTCGCGCGTCGCTCGTCGGCGTGCTCGCGGCAGAGGTACTACTGGCCCGGCCGACCAGGCGCGCGTCCTGGCCGGGACATCACTGCTCATGTACGTCGGCTGCCGGGCCACGTTCGGCTGCGCTGGAGCCGGCTCTGTCGCCGCCGTCCTGTCCGCCGCGGTGTCTGTGATCAACACAGCGACCGCTTTCACGGCAACCGACCCTGTCCGACAACGGTGCCGACCGGTGGCACTCTCATCTGAGCCGCCAGGTCGCGAGCTTGCCAGTGGACGGATTTTATCTATCAGCTACGCGCGGCCTGTCGATACCTATCCGCGGAGCGATCATGGCCGGCATGGCGTGGCAATTAGGCGCGGATATTTCACCGTGATTCTGGTGGAGTTCGTTGACGGCATGTATGCGGATAGTCAGATCGATTGGTTCGTTTCCCTTTCGGCTCGGTAGCAGCGCATTAACGCCATCCGGACCGCGCAGCTTGCGACTTGCGGGCTTACCTCTTCTGGGTGAGAAATTTTCGCCAATCACGCCCCGTCATCGCCCCGTGCAGCAGGCATCTTCCGCGCATTGGTCAGGTACTACCTGATCCACCCCGTGATCAAGAGAAGGCGTCCCGCGGCCAGCGTTTTCTGCTGTTCCTGGCCGCCACAGCTGTTAGCCTGCCGTTAACCTCGCCGATCGCAGTTCGGACTGGCGTGGGGGAGCCCGCACACCCGGCAGGACCCGAGGGTGAGGAACCTCAATTGCGCCTGCCGCCGGAACTGCGGGCGTTTCCTCGTGGTATTTCGACGCGGACTTCAGCCCGCGGCCGGACTTCCGCGCCGAGACGCCGGCCCACCTGCACAACCCGCAGGAAGGCATTGTGCCGGCCCGGAGTTCTCCCGGGTCAGCCCCGGCGAGACGTGGACCGAACGCACGGCCGGACTCATACTCGAATTTCTTACCGCGTGGCCGGGTGCCGAGGGACGGGTTTCAGCCCGGCGCTCTGAGCGGGCTCCAACGCGGTGTACTGCCGGCCGCGGCTAGGGCTGCCCTGCATGGCGGGCTGGCCGATCGTCGCCGCCAAGGCGCCAGGCTCGCAGGTGAGCTGCCGAATCCGCTTCACGTCAGGCAGGCCGCATGCGGCTACGTCCCGTACCTGCGCTCGTTCTCGTCGTCCTCACTCGCACCAGCGGGCAGGCTGATGCCGAGTCGAACCGCGATCGTCGCGAGGAGTTCCCGCGCCTGGTCGGTGTCCATGGCCTTGATCCGCTCGAGCATCTCGTCGCTCGCGGGCCTGCGGTCAAGCCTGCCTTCGAGCACCCTGGCGGCATCATCGCGCTCGGCGGACCGTAGCTGAGCCGGGGTGATGCCGACGACAGCCGCCATCCTCGCGAGCGTGCCGGCCGGCCCGCGCACGTGCGCGTAGACGCCTGGGCTCACGACCTGATAGCCGGCTGTGATCTGCCGCCACCTGCCTTCGCTCAGGCCCGCCCGGCGTGCGGCTTCGCGCGCCGAGATGCCTTCGCTGGCCAGGGCGGCCGTAATCAGCGCGCCCCAAGGGGGCGGTTCCGGGCGTTCAGTCATGGAGCAACCTTCGCATGAACTTCGCAGACTGTCCAGACACACGACGGTCGGCGAGTCGAGAATAGCCGCCAGGCTACGACCGCTTTGATAGGTAATGCACAAAGTAAAAACTTCGCGCGAACTTCTTGACCCTTCGCAATCCTTCGCAGTAGGCTGACAGCCGGAGTCATCGCAGCCATTTGCTGGCAGCGAGGAGGGGACAGCAAATGGGAGTGATGCTCTCGCTGGAGGGGACCCAGCAGGCCCGCGGTCGGAGGCGTCGTGGCCAGCACTCACGCACGACAGAGGACCAGGCGTGCCTCGAGGCACTCGCGGCGTTCCTGCGTTCAGATGCAACGAGTGCTGGCCGGTCTCTGAGCAGGGTTTCGAAGGCAAGCCTGGCCGCGCGCCTGCTGCCCGCGGCCAGGGCTCTCGTGCAGGCAGCGGATCTGGTCTTGGCCGATCGGCCCGCCGGGGGCCGGGCCGTCGAGATCGACTACACGCTGCCTCCGGATTGCCTGCTGGAGATGTGTACGGGCTGGTCGGACGGGAAGCCGCCCGCGACCAGCCCGTGCACGTCTTTGACCTGCCAGCATTCCTGGCACGTCGGCCGCAACAGCGTGCAGACCTACTTGGCGAGAATCGGCCGCCGCGCCAGCTAGCGCCGACCGCCGGGTGCGCGGGCGCGTGTGCCGCCGTTAAGCCCCCGGCCTCCAGGGACCGGCCACCGGCCGGCGCCCTCCCTCCAGCCGGGCTGCGTAGGATCGTGGCTCGGCATTGGAGGTGCTGCAATGGGCGACCTGGTGGGTGTGGAAATCGACGGGGCCGTGGCGACGATCAGGCTGGACAGGCCCCCGATGAATGCGCTCAGCGCCGCCGTCCAGGACGAACTGGCCGCGGCCGCCCGGCAGGTATCGGGAGATCCGGCAGTGCGCGCCGTAGTGCTCTACGGAGGTCCGAAGGTGTTCGCGGCCGGGGCCGACGTCAAGGAGATGGCGGACCTCGGGTATGCCCAGATGGCGGCGACCGGATCGCGCCGGTTGCAGGATACTTTCAGCGCCGTGGCCAGGATCGGGAAGCCCGTGGTCGCCGCGGTCACCGGATATGCGCTTGGTGGCGGCCTCGAACTTGCCCTCTGCGCGGACTTCCGGGTCGTCGGCCAGGCAGCGAAACTCGGCCAGCCGGAGATCTTGCTCGGAATCATCCCCGGCGCCGGCGGCACCCAGCGCCTGCCTCGGCTGATCGGCCCCGCGCGGGCAAAGGACCTGATCTACTCGGGCCGCTTTGTGGACTCGGCCGAGGCGCTCGCGATCGGGCTGGCCGACAAGGTGGTCGCAGACGACGAGGTGTACCAGGCCGCCTGCGAGATGGCGGCCAGTTACTCCGGCGGCCCGGCGATCGCGCTGCGAGCCGCCAAGGAGGCCATTGACCGGGGGCTCGAGGCCGATCTGGATACCGGGCTTGAGATCGAGCGGCTCAACTTCGCGGGCCTGTTCGCGACCGACGATGCCAGGGCCGGTTTGAACAGCTTCCTGGAGAATGGGCCAGGGAAGGCCACGTTCACTGGGAGCTGACCTCGTTCCCCTCCAGGAGCGCCAGGACCGGGTACCCAGAGCGGGGGCGAACGGGTGATCATTGTGGAATGCGCCGGGACATTTGCCTGGGTGCGTGCCCTGTAGATAAGGATGCGGCAGAGATGACGGAGCCAGCCGAAAGCCCCTCTCTCGACATGGTGGCTGCCGCGCTGCGCGCGGACAGCAGTGATATAGCCATTTATGCGAGAGTTCTCACCGACTCGCTGGGGGACTCGCTGCCGCCGGGGTGCGTCTCCATCGACCGGGAGAAGAGATCGGTCTCTGACCGGATGAAGGGCAAGCAAACCGGCGTGAGCAAGATCACTGTGAGGCTCGGTGATCAGGTGATGACGCTGACGGTCCAGCGCGGGGCTCCTGTGGCCGAGATCTGCAAGGAGGTGCGCGGCATTGTCCTGTCGCGCCAGCAGGTCCCGATCGACAAGTGGGCCGCGGAGCTGGCGAAAGCGCTGGTAGATCACGCCGAGCAGAACGCGATCACCGCCGAGGCGCTGCGCAAGCTCGTCGCCGGAGGTTAACGCCGGGCTTACGTCTTGCTGCTCCCCTCGGCAGGGCGCCGTAGGCTTTATGAGCATGAGCGCCCACGCGGGGGTTGAGCGGCTGGGCCCATACCGACTGCGCGAGCAACTCGGCGAAGGCGGGATGGGCGTGGTCTACCTTGCCACCGATCCGGCCGAGCGGCTTGTCGCCATCAAGGTGCTCAGGCATCCGGGCGCGGCCGAGGAGACTGCCCGGCGGCGCCTGGCCCGCGAGGTAGCGACGATGCGCCGGGTGAGCAGCCCCCACGTGGCCGAGGTTGTGGACGCCGACGTAACCGGCAATCCGCCGTACATCGTCACGCGCTACGTGTCCGGCAAGACGCTCGAGGACGTCGTGGCCGCGAACGGGCCGCTGACGGGTCCGGATCTGGCCCGCTTGGCCAAGGGCCTGGCGGCCGCCCTCGAAGCCGTGCACGGGGCCGGCGTCGTCCACAGGGACCTGAAGCCCGGCAACGTCATGCTGCTCGACGGTGAGCCGGTCATGATCGACTTCGGCATCGCGCAGGCGGCGGATTCGACCCGCCTGACCATGACCGGCATGTTCATGGGGACGCCCGGCTACCTTGCCCCAGAGGTCATCGAGGGCAGGCCGAGCGGTCCGGCGGCCGACATCCACTCCTGGGGCGCCACGATGGCTTACGCCGCTACCGGGCGGCCGCCGTTCGGAAGCGGCACGTTCGAGGCGATCTTCTACCGGATCGTGCATGGCCAGCCGGATCTTGAGAACATGCCGGCTCCGCTCATCCCGCTGGTGCTATCGGCACTGGCCAGGGACCCGGCCAAGCGGCCGTCGGCAACCGAGCTCGCCGCATCGTGTGCCGGCCTGGATCCGGCCGCGCTGGTGCCAGGGCCAGCCGCCGCCAAGGCCCCGCTGGCCGCGGCCACGCCG
>JASHUE010000463.1:0-22239 GCA_030040195.1 Streptosporangiaceae bacterium
AGGCGGCGGCCGCACCATCGCAACCGCCACCTCGTTCCGCTGCTAACGCGGAGTCTGCCTGGCGGTCACTTGCCGTGGCGGGACCGCATCATCATTCCGTGCCGCTTCCGCGGGCTGGCCATCATCATCCCGTGCCGCTTCCGCGGGCTGGCCATCATCTTGTGCCGGCGGATGGTGGTCACTGTCAGCATGGCCGCGCACACAGCGCAGATTGCCATGACAGACCCAATGAAGCGCATGAGCGATTTCCCTCCCCCGATGTCCTACAGGCTCCCGTTCGTGCAATCCTGCCTAGCCGGAAACCCGGCCGGCACGACGGTGCTGCAGATCAATCGGCAGGTACCCGGCCATCCTCGCGACAAACCGATACCGGCCGGTACCGGGCGCGCTCGCCTGGCACCTGGCGGGCGCCGACCGCTTTAGCCCATTGGCACGCGGTCGCAACTCCTCTAGACTGAACGTTCAGTCAGGGACTCTTGTGACTGAGTGCGCGGGCGGCGTCCGCGTGCTCGGCCCGAGCCCATGACCGACAGCGGGCGAGGCGGAAGCGATAGGGGCACGATGTACGGCTTGTCGGAAGAGGACCTGCAGATCCAGGAACGCGCGCGGATGTTTGCCGACGAGCTGATCCCGCTGGAGGTCGAGGCCGAGCTTGACGACGGTGACCTGCCGAAAGACGTCGTGGCCGGGCACAAGGCCAGGGCCATCGAACTGGGCCTGTACGCGACGAACATGCCCAGGGAACTGGGCGGAGGCGGCTGCACGTCACTGCAGCAAGTTCTGGTGCAAGAACAGGTCGGCCGGGTGACGAACGCCCTCGCCTGGGTCGTCGCCACTCCGCCGTCCTGGCTTCCAGCGGTGGCGACGCCCTACCAGCTGGAAAAGTTCATCAAGCCGACCGTATGCGGCGACCGCGAGGAGTGCTACGCGATCACCGAGGAGGGCGCGGGCTCGGACGTCGACGCGATCGTGGCGACCGCGCGTCGGGACGGCGATGAGTACGTCCTGAACGGCGAGAAGTGGCACGTCACGTCCTACAACACGGCTGACTATGCGTTCTTCCAGGGCAAGCTCGTGGGCGGCGATCATGACGGCGAACACGCCATGATCATGGTCGACCTGCCCAGTGCCGGCGTCGCCGTGGTGCGCACCCCCGCCTATAGCCACACGATCAGCCACCACCACCCGATCGTGCGTTTCACCGACGTGCGCGTACCGGTCACGCATCTGGTGGGCGCGGAGGGCGACGGCATGAGCTTCGCCTACGAGTGGTTCAGGTTCGAGCGGATGATGGTCGCCGCCCGCTGCCTGGGTGGCGCTCAGCGACTCGTCGAGGAAATGACCGCGTTCGCAGCGGAACGGCATGTCCAGGGCAAGCCGATCGCGCTTCTCGGGGCTGTCCAGGCGATGCTGGCCGACAGCCTGACCGAGCTGTTCGCCGCCCGCGCGCTGGTCTACGAGACGGCGCGCGGCATCGATTCCGGCGCCAGCGTCAAGG
Source organism: Streptosporangiaceae bacterium (assembly GCA_030040195.1). GTDB lineage: Bacteria > Actinomycetota > Actinomycetes > Streptosporangiales > Streptosporangiaceae > JAJYUU01. Next base: position 1,499 of record JASHUE010000463.1, read on the forward strand.
TGCAGCACGCGCAGTGCTCCATGGCCAAGCTCTACGCCTCAGAGATGGCGGGCCGGGTGGCCGACCGGGCCGTGCAAGTCTTCGGCGGGCGCGGGTACATGCGGGAGAATGTGGCCGAGCGGTTCTTCCGAGAGCTGCGAGTCGAGCGGATCTGGGAGGGGACGAGCGAGGTCCAGCGCTCGATCATCGCCGATCAAATGATCAAGCGCGGGCCGCGCGCACTCGCCTGAGCCGCGCGCGGCCCGCCCTGCCGGCAGACTTCACAACCTGCCGTTGGCCCGCAGCACCATCAGCGCGTCCACGGTCACGAAGCCGCGCCAGTCGAGCGTCGCGGCAACAGACCATTGTGGCCAGTTGAACGTCCAGCCGCCGTCCTCCTGCTGCCCGGCAGCAAGCTTGTCCAGGTGCGCGTCGACCGTCGCGGTATCGAACAACGCGCGCGCCATCGAGCCCGGCTTCGGCGCGAACGCCAGCACGCCGTGCGTCTCGCCGGCCGCGTCCGGATCAAGTTCAACCAGCTTGCGGTCAAGCAGCATCGGCCCGACGGTATCGAACGCGCGCTCGGCCCGCTCCCGGTCGGGCACGCACTCCAGGAACTTGAGCACGCCGAACATCTCGTAGGGGCCGGGGTCGGACAGCCGGCCAATACGCTCCCACATCACCTCGGTCGCCCGTCTCAGCCACGGGTGGGTGACGCCACGCGAATGCAGTACGCCCGCGAGCAGGCCGGTCTGGATGAGCGAGGCCGGCCTGCCGTCCTCGGGTACCCACCATGGCGCGCGAGGCCAGTCCGTGACGTTTGCCTCGACCATGGTGGCCCCGCCGCCGACAGCCTCGTTCCGCTGGAGCCAGTCGCACGCACCCTCCGCTAGCTCGGTGTCCCAGGCGGCCGCCTCATCGAGCAGTCGCAGCGCCATCTCGGTCGGAGCGGGCTGGCTCAGCGGGCAGCGGCAATCGGGCTCGAGCGCGTTGCCGAAACCCCCGTCCGCATTGCGGTAGGCAATTACGGCATCGCGCACCGGGGTGACGCCCCCGCCGCGGAAGAACAGTTGGAAACGGCGCTGGTCAAGTACGCGGCCGGTTTCGGCCACGAAGCGGGTCGCGGCAGTCAGGTCAGGTGTTTTTGTCATGCACTCATTTCACCAGCGGCCTGGTCAGCCGTCTTGAAGGAATCGGCCACGTCCTGACCGCCGCCCCTTGTCAGAGGTGGTCCCTAGGCTGTCGGCATGAGCATGGTCGCCTCGCGACTGTGGGACCGCGGGTATCGAGAGTGGCTCCCGCCAGCCGATCTGCGCGGTTCACTGTCGTGCCTGTGGGTCAGCGTGGTCGTGCCCGACGGTCGCCAGAAGGTACAGCAGGTGTATCCGGATGGCTGCATCGACCTGATCTGGCAGAGCGGCCACGGCGCTTACCTTGCAGGTCCCGACACCGGGCCCGTGCCGGCCGAGCTCCCGCCTGCCACGATCGTTGTCGGCGCGCGATTCCGCCCAGGGGCCGGCGGACCCGCAATCGGGCTGCCGCTCTCCGAACTGCGCGATCAGCGCGTGGACCTCGCCGACTGCCTGCCCGCTCTGGCCGGGCAGCTACCGGCCGATCTTCCGCCCGCCACTGCCTTGAATCTGGTGACGGGGCTGGCCGCGCAACTCATGTACGCCGGCCCGCCGGACCCGCTGGTGCTGGAGGGGGTGCGGCTGCTAGCTCGCGGCGGTACCTCGGTGACGAGGATGAGCTCCGAGCTGTCAGTCAGCGAGCGGCAGCTTCGGCGGCGGTTCGATGCCGCGGTCGGCTACGGACCAAAGATGCTGCACCGGGTGCTGAGGTTCCGCCGCGCGCTCGCGCAGCTGCAGCCCGCCGCCCGCGACGGTAATCTCGCCCGGCTGGCGATCGAGGCCGGATTCGCCGACCAGGCACACCTCACCAGAGAGATGACGAGCCTGACCGGCCTGCCCCCGGCCGCGCTGGCCAGGACGCTAGGACCGAGCCAGCCGGATCTTGTCCGGTACTAGCGGCAGGCTGACGCCGAAGTAGTCGCGATACGCGGCCAGCAGTTCGTCATCGGAGGACAGCTGACTCTCGGTGCGCGTGCCTCCGCTGGTCCGGATCAGGGTGCGACCTGCGATCGACACCCTGCCCTCGGGCGTCATCATCGAGCAGATGGTGCCCTGGGTGAAGTGCGACTGCGGCGACGTCTGCTGCCACCAGCAGGTGGGCACGAATTCCTCGAGAGTTCGCTCGCGCCGCTCGATCCTGTACTGCGGTGCGCCGTCCTTCAGCACGTCCACGTCACGGTTGTCCGCGTCGGCGAGCAGGAACGTACCGCCAGGGTCGTGCTGCGCGGCTCGGCTTTCGAACTCCAGCGGGTAGGTGCTATGGCTGCCGAAGCCGACATCGGCGAGCCACGGGCCGCTGCCATCGGGGAGGTGCATGACGAGGGCCAGATGGTCGAGCGGCGGCCCGAGTCCATTCGCTCCGTAAACCCGTGCTGCCACACGCTGTACCCGGCCGCCAAGCTGTTCGAGCAGCAGCGCGAATGCGCCATTGAGCTCGTAGCAGAATCCGCCCCGTCGCTGCCGGACGATCTTCGCGATGAGGTCGTCGGCCACTAGCGAGATCGGCTCGCCCAGGTGGATGCTCAGGTTCTCGAAAGGAACGGTGAGCATATGCGACCGGTGCAACTCGCGCAGCGCGCCACTGTCCAGCGTTCCGGGGCTCGCGATGCCGATGCGGTCCAGGTAGTCGGTGCGAGCTTTGTCGTCCATGGCCCTCCTGGCGCATTCCGCCGCCAACGGCGGCGATCGTAGGTCAAGCGTGCCTCTGCACCGCTGGCTGAGTGCACGCCTGGTCGGGGTTCTTCCGGTACGGACAAACGGAGCGCCGGGGTCTTCCCCGGCGCTCCGCATCGATCGAGCGTGGTTCTAAGACTGAGCCGGCGGGGGGAACCCCGCATCTGTCGGGCCCTGCGCTGGCGGCGGCTGGAAGCCCTGGTCAGCTGGTCCCGGCGGCGAGAAGCCAGCGGTCTGGCCCGGCTGTCCGCCGTAGGGGTCAGCGGATCCGTACGGGCCGGGAGATCCATATGGACCCTGAGCCGCATAGGGACCGCCAGCCGAAGCCGGGCCGCCGACGGTGGCGGCCGCCAGCCTGAAGTACATCAGCGTGACGACTACCGCGATGAATGGGGCGACAAGGGTTCCGACAATCACGTCGGCGAGGAAGGCAGAGAGGAATACCGGCAGCGCGACCAGAATGAGCCCGACCACCAGATCCAGGACGAACAGGACCAAGAACACCACGACGAGCGTGCCGAAGACATTCCAGAAGTTTCCGCGCACCAGATGATAGCTACGGCCGAATGAAGCGAACGCGCCCGACCGTTCCAGCACGATGACCGGGACGATCAGGCACCAGATCGTGATCAGGAACAAGCCGGGAATGATGATGAGCGCAAGGCCGATCGCGATCGCAATCGACGCCAGGATCGAAGCAATGGCGACGGATCCCCAGAAGGGCGCTGCGGCCGAGAACGTCTGACCTACGGACAGGTCAACCCGGCCATCACGCACATCCTGCACGGCTTTCACCAGCGCCGCTTCGAGTAGGTAAACGGCAATCAGAGTGACCAGGTCGCCGAGGACAACGCCGAAGATGCCGCCGATCTCGTGGAACAGAGCGTCCACGATGGCAGTGATGAAGTAGATGATGAACGCAATTGTGAGCAGGTGGCGCGCTTGCGCTTTGTACAGTGCCCACGATTCGCCCAGTACGCCCGATAGCGGATTCATGGCCGCGATCGTACAGGAGAAGGCAGCAGATTCAATATCAACAACATTAACGGGCATAGAAATACGCAGATCATATTGCGGGATATCGCACCGGAATGGATGGTATTGTCAGGTCGCGTTCGGCCGACCCCGCTGCTGAGGATGGGTTATGGACCGGCTACGGTGCGGTCATGTCTTCGGCCTGGCCTTCCGCGTCCTACGAGCATTGGCGCGAAACCTGCGACACATTGCACGCACATACCCAGGTACTCGGCAAGCTCGCCGCGAAGCTAGCGCGGCCCGAACCGCAGCTTCAGCATGCGGCGCTCCGCTTGACCGCGCGCGGCTGGGAGACGGCGCCGCTCCCCGCACCCGACGGCTCCGGGTCGCTGGTCATCGCGCTCGACCTGCACACGCACGAGGCGATCGTGGAGCACAGCAGCGGCAACTCCGAGCGGATCCCGCTCGCGCCGGACCGGCCGGTCGCGGAGGTGACGCGCGCCGTGCTCGCTGCGGCAAGCCGACTTGGCGGCGACGTCTGGATAGATCCGACCCCGCAGGAAGTTCCCTGGACGGTGCCGCTTGACGAGGACTTCGAGCACGCGCACTACGACGCCGGTGAGGTACACGACTACTTCGCAGCTGCGACCCAGGCCGCGCTGGTGCTAGCCGCCTTCCGCGCGCCCTACCGGGGCCGGTCCACGCCGGTCAATGCCTGGTGGGGATCGTTCGACATCGCCGTGAACCTGTTCTCCGGCCAGCCGGCCAGCCCGCCGTCGAACGACTTCATCATGCGCAACGCCATGGATGCCCAGGAGGTCGCCGTGGGCTGGTGGCCGGGCGACGCGCGGCATCCCGTGGCCGCCTTCTACGCCTACGCCCACCCCGCTCCGGAAGGCTTCGCTGACGTCGCGCTCTCCCCCAAGGCGGCGCATTGGGATGCCAACCTGGGTGAGTTCATCCTCGACTGGGAAGACGTTCGGTCTGCCGACGATCCGCATGCGACAGCGCTGGAATTCGCGCATTCGGTGTTCCGGCACGCATGCGAGGTGTGCCGGTGGGATCCCAGCCTCGCGGCCAGCGCGGACGGACTGCCGCCGCCGGTCAACTGACGGACGCGCTCCAACGTCCGACCGCGCGCGGGCCGCGAAAGCCCGCTCGAGGAGCCAAACCGGGAACGGCCCTCAAGCAGCGGGGAGGTTCGCCTCGACCGCTTCGACCAGTTCCTCGGCCTCCGGCGTGGTCATCGGACGGAACCGCCGCAGGACGGTCCCGTCCGGGCCGACGAGGAACTTCTCGAAGTTCCACTGGATGTCCCCAGCCTCGCCTTCGGCGTCCTGGGCCTGCGTGAGCTCCGCATAGATGGGATGCCTGCCCGCGCCGTTCACGTCGATCTTCTCGAACAGGGGAAAGCTGACCGAGTAGTTGGTCGAGCAGAACTCCGCGATTTCGTCCGCGCTGCCCGGCTCCTGGCCACCGAATTGGTTACACGGGAAGCCCACGACCGAGAATCCCCGGTCGGAGAACCGCTTGTGCAGTTCCTCGAGCCCGGCGTACTGCGGCGTCAGCCCGCACTTGGACGCGACGTTCACGATTAGCAAGGTCTTGCCATCCAGGTCAGCCAGCGAAGATGGCGTCCCGTCCAGCATGTTCACGGGGTAGTCGCGCAAGGCCACGGTCGTTCCTTCTGCTCATCGGATCAGGGCTGCGCAGCCGCGTCGGCAAGCGCAGATACATTATCTCCGCTCGCCCCGGCGAGAGCGCCGGCCTCGCGGCAAGACCGCTCCCCACGGCGAGAGCGCCGGCCTCGCAGCCAGACCGCTCCCCACGGCGAGAGCGCCGGCCTCGCAGCCAGACCGCTCGCCCCGGTGAGTGCGCGGGCCTCGCGGCCAGAGCATCAGCGTTGCGACGGCGAGGCCGCTCACCCCAGCCGTCACGGCCTTCTCTAGCACGCCGGGCCTCTAGCACACCAGGCGCAACCCTGCTCGCCTGAGCAGCAACGGAATTGCCAGTTAAACGACACTGGAGGGCAGTTTGCTGCTGTTAGAGGAACAGTAGACCGCCCTTCAGTGTCGTTAGCGACGACTTTGGCCAGTCCGAAATACCTGGTTAACGTGATTTCCGTTGCTGCCGAGGCGCGTCTGGGTGGCGCTTGGAGCCAAGCATCGTAACTTGCTCTCGAGCGATTACTCGTGTAAGACTAATCGCATGTCCTCGATCCGGTTGTTCATCCTCGGTACGCTCGCCACGGCCGGGCCGCTGCATGGTCATCAGATCCGCCAGCAAGCCCAATCCGACCGCACCGAGGCCTGGAGCGACGTCCGAGTGGGCTCGGTTTACGGCGCCCTTAAGCGGCTGGCCAGCGAGGACCTCGTCCGCGAGGTGCGGACCGAGCGAGTCGGGAACCGCCCCGAGCGCACCATCTACGAGATCACGCCCGAGGGCCGCCGGGCGCTGGCGGCGGTGAAGGACGCGGCCCTGCGCGAGCTTGACCGACATTATGACCCGTTCGACCTCGCCCTGACCCAGTCCGGTGACATCGCCGACGAAGAGCTTGAGGGCGTCGTCGCCAACCGACTGGCTGGCCTGCAGGTGCGGCTCGCCTCGCTCCGACACGATGCCGAGCACGCCGACCCGTACGTGAATGAGGCCGAGCGATTGGTCTTGGAGCACTTCATCGAGCGGTGCGCTGCCGAGGTGCGCTGGCACGAGGAACTTCTCACACGGCTCCCGAAGGTCCTTGCCGACTTCCGCAACGGCGTCGGCGGGCCGAGCTTCCGGCTCCAGAACCCCGACTCGAAGGCGACTCCATCATGAGCACTCCATCAGCAGCCCAGCCAGCGGCAAGCCAGCCAGCGCCAGGCCTGACCCGTGTCGCGGGTGCACCGGCACCGGCTGAGGGCCACGGCTGGAGCGCCGTATCGATCGTCCTGGTCGGTGCGTTCATGGCACTGCTCGACACCACGATCGTGAACGTCGCACTGCCCAGCATCAGGACCGGGTTGCACGCGTCGTCGGCCAGCCTGGAGTGGATCGTCTCCGGCTACGCACTGTCCTACGGGCTCGCGCTGGTTCCCGGCGGCCGCGCGGGTGACCGGTTCGGGTCTAAGCGGCTGTTCGTGATCGGGCTGACCATCTTCACGCTGGCCAGCGTTGCCTGCGGGATCTCCCAGACACAGGGCCAGATCGTCGCCGCCCGGATCGTGCAGGGCCTGGGCGCGGGCCTGTTCTTTCCCGCGATCAGCGCGACCATCCAGCACTCGTTCACCGGCCCGGCCAGGTCGAAGGCGTTCGGCGTGCTCGGCGCTGTCATCGGCGTCTCCACCGCGATGGGCCCACTAGCCGGAGGCCTCATCATCGCGGGCGCCGGAACTCGCGACGGCTGGCGCTGGGTCTTCCTGGTCAATCTGTTCATCGGCGCTGTCGCGATCCCGATGGCGGCCTGGCGGCTGCCGAGGCCCGTCAGTCACACCAAGCGCGGCTTCGACCCGGTGGGCCTCGGCCTGTTGACCGCCGGACTGCTCTTGCTGCTGGTCCCGTTGACCGAGGGTCAGCAGGATGGCTGGCCCGCGTGGACCTGGATCTGCTTCGGCTGCAGCACCGTGGTCTTCGGACTGCTCACCATATGGGAACGAAGCGCGGACCGGCGTGATGGCGATCCGCTGCTGAAGCCAGGTCTGTTGCGACAGACTTCGTTCTCGGCCGGCGCCATCTTCGCGCTTGCGTTCTTCGGCGGGTTCAGCAGCATCTTCTTCACGATGTCGATCCTGTGGCAGGAGGGCCTGGCCCACTCGGCCCTCATCACCGGGCTGGTCATCGCGCCGTATTCGGTAGGCACGCTGGCCGCGGCCGCCAACAGCGACAAGCTGTCGGCCCGGCTGGGCCGGATGGTGCTCGTGCTCGGCTGCTCGCTGCTGATCGTCGGACTGGCCCTGGTGATCCTCGTCATTCACCTGACCGAGCCGAACCCGGCAGGCTGGGATCTCATCGGCCCGCTGCTGCTGGCCGGACTCGGCACCGGCATGACGATCGCCCCGAATCAGGACTTCGTGCTCGCGACGGTGCCCCGGCACGAAGCGGGCACCGCGGCCGGAGTGCTGAGCACCTCCCAGCGCGTCGGCACCGCTGTCGGCATCGCCGTGATCGGCACCGTGCTGTTCGGCAGCCTGAAGTTCACACCGGGCCCGCACGTCGTCGCCGCCGCCTTCACCCACAGCGCGCAGCTTGCGCTGCTAGCCAACCTCGGCTTCATGGTTGTCGCGCTGATCCTGGTGCTCGCCCTGCCACGCGAGATCCCCAACCATGCTGGTTAACGCGGCACGACGCCGACCGGACGGACGAGGTCGCTGGGGCCCACCTCGTTCTTCGCGGTCACTCAGCTGGCGACGGCGAGCTTGGTGTCCGGATCCCAGACCGACTGCCCGGTGTAGCCGCGTGCGACCATCGTGACGAACTGATAGACGGCGTCCTCTTCGGGCGAGAGCGGGCCGGCGATCGCGTGGGCCGAGCTCAGTCCGCGCTGGACCGACTCGCACGCGCCCCAGTCCTGGCGATTGGTGATGTCCCAGAACTCGACGGCGTAAGCCGGGTCGAAGTCGGGGCGCTCCACTGCCTCGGGCGCGAACGACCAGGTGCACTCGATCACGGTGCGGCTCGCCGCAAGCGGCGTAAGCCGGTGGGTCATGACGTAGTCCGGGTGCAAGCTGAGCAGCACGTTCGGGAAGATGTTGACGTAAATCACCGTGCGTAGGCCGGTCGCATCCAGGCCGCGCAGCGGCACGCCGCCGCTGCTGCCATCGAGCGACATCGTGGCCATCCCGTCGCGTAGGTCCATCCAGCCGCCGACCCAGGAACTCCTCGCCGGGTAGTTCTCACCGCTCTTGGGCGGGCTGACCCGGCACAGCTCCGGGTGAATCATCGGGCAGTGATAGCACTCGTGATAGTTCTCGGTGAGGATCTTCCAGTTCGAGGCCGCGTCGTAGGTGTGCCTGCCCTTGATGGCCAGACGCTCCGGCTCGTACGGCGCGACTAGTTCGTCCAGTTCGCTGAGCGCGTCGGTCAGCGAGCCGGCCGTTCCCGAGCCGTCCACGAAGATCAGCCCGTGCCACTCGGTCAGCGGCAGTTCGACCAGGCCCCACTGAGTGTCGTCGAAGCCGGCCGTGCCCTTGAAGCCCTTGGCTGCGCGTAGTTTCCCGTCGAGGTCGTAGGTCCACGAGTGATAAGAACAGACGACACTCGGCCGCTGCGCCGACACGCCGCAGGGCAATAGCTCGTGGCCGCGGTGTCGGCAGAAGTTGGCGAAAGCGTGGAGGGTGCCCTCCTCGTCTCTGGTGAGGAGCACACCGTCGTCGCCGGCGGACTCTGCCCGCTGATCGCCGGGGTTCGGTATCTCGGCGGAGAACCCGACGCAGGTCCAGCCGCCGCCGAAGAAGTTCCGTTGTTCCCAGCCGAAGACAGCCGGGTCAATGTATGCCGCTGGCGGCAACATCCGGCTCTGGCCGAACGGCTTGAGCGCTTCGGCGACGCCTGCTGGATCGAGTGGAGCATGCTGAACTCGAGACTGACTGACCATACAGTCAATGCTACGTGGACGGCGACAGGCTGTCTAGCTGTAGGCCGGCTCGCTGCATGCTGGCTAGCTGTAGGCCGGCTCGCTGCATGCTGGCTAGCTGTAGGCCGGCTCGCTGTAGGCCGGCTCGCTGCATGCCGGCTAGCTGTAGCCCGGCTAGCTGTAGCCCGGCTAGCTGTAGGCCGGCCAACTGCAGGCTCGCTGCAGGCCAGCTCAGCTGCAGGCCGGCTCGCTTGTAGGCCGGCTCGCTTGTAGGCCGGCCAACTGCAGGCCGGCCAACTGCAAGCCGGGTGCCGTCTCGGCCGTGCGGTTCGAGCCGCGACGTCCGGTCGCGCAGGTCGCGGGCCAGCCTGCCGAGCAGAACTCCGCGGACCAGCCTGCCGAGCAGAACTGCGCGGGCCAGCCTGCCGAGCAGAACTGCGCGGCCGGTCGCGGGATAGGACCGCATTGCTCTTGCCAGTTCTCGATTTCTTCTATGCTGTCGCCTGGCTTCTCAGCATCTGGGCGGATTTTCTCCGGCGTGGAGGCGCGAGTGTTGACCTCCGCTCTCGAGCGCAGCCCGTGTCTTGGCAAGCGCGGAGCCGACCAGATCCTCGACGGGAGATCAGCAGGTCATGACCGACACACCCCAGGCCGACGCGTTCGATTCCGATCAGGGCACGTCGTACTTCGGCTCGCCTGCGGGCGGCGCGTACGCGCAGCCCGGCGCGTACGGGCCGGATGGGGCGTACGGGCAGGATGGGGCGTACGGTGAGCCCGACGGCTACGGTCAGCCCGGTCAAAATTGGCCGCAGGCCATCGACCTGCGGCCTGATGGCGGCCCGGCTCCCGTCCTCGTCAGCTTCCCAGGCGCAACCTCGCAGCGCCGCCTGACCGTAACGTTTCGAGCGATTCTGGCGATCCCTCATCTCTTCGCTCTGTGGATCGTGTCGGCCGTGGGCGCGGTGGTCGCCTTCACCGGCTGGTGGGCCGCACTATTCACCGGCCAACTGCCGGGCTGGGCTCACCAACTGCTGGCAGGCCTTGTGCGTTGGTCGGCTCGGGTCAGCGCCTACTTTTACCTGGTCACGGGCACGTATCCGCCGTTCTCCCTCGACGACTCCGACTACCCGGTGCGACTGCTGACCAAGCCGACCCGCCTGAACCGGCTCGCCGTCCTGTTCCGGTACTTTCTGATGCTCCCGGCCGGGATAGTCGCCGGGATGTCGTCCATCGGACTCGCCGTCCTCTCCGTGGGCGCGTGGGTGATCACGGTGATTACAGGCCGCATGCCGGCCGCCATGCATGAGGCGTTCTCCGCGATCATCCGCTTTGCGGCCCAGTACGCCGGGTACGCGTACCTGGTCACGCCCGAGTATCCAGGTGGGCTGTACGGCGACCAGCCAGAACCCGCGCTCGGGTCGACCCCGCCTGGCTTCCCGGCCAGTCCGGCCACAGTCGACCCCAGCACATTTGACACTGCGGCTCCTCACTACGCCCCCGTCCAGGCTGCGGCGCCCGAATTCGGCGGCGCTACCGCCCGAGTCAGTGACCCCTGGCGACTGGTGCTGTCCAGCCGGGCGAAGATGCTCGTCACCGCGAGCCTGTTGATTGGAGCGGTCGTCCCCGTCGCCTTGATCGTGTTCCTCGTCAGCCTGCCTTCGCCCGGGGTTAACAGCGCCGCTAACCGCGCGAACGCACGCGCCCAGATCAACAGTGCCTACGGGCAACTCGATGTGGTGCTGAGGGCGTTCCCAGACCAGACCGCGGCGTGCGGTCAGGACCTCGGCTGCGACACGGCGCTGGACGGCAAGGTCGCCACGGCCTTCCGGAGGTTCGGGAGCAGCCTCGAGCAGGCCGGCGTCCCCACGGCGTACTCCGGTGACGAGAAAAGGCTCGCGGCCGACACTGGCATCATCACCGTGGACTTCGGGCGACTCGCCGGCGCTCAGTCGGCTTCCCAGTACGAGGGCATGGTCGACGGCATGAACCTCACGGCTGTCCTCGGTCAGTGGCAAACCGATTTCAACGGACTGGAATCAGCGCTCACTAACGGATAAAACTGCCGATAGCACGTGGCACTTCGGTCCGGCAACCAGTGTCTGATTCGCCGGGCCGCGCGTCTTTGTTTTCAGGTAACCCAGTAGGATTTGCCGATCTTGGGATATGTTCTGGAGATTGGCGTGACTCCTGGCCAGCTGGTATGAGAGCCGTCCCAGGCACACAGAGCGGGCGTGCACATGGCTAACATAACCGGCCACTCCATCAGGCGCGTCCGTCCATTGCATCCGCCGTTTACGCATTTCCCTATCGCTGCCTATGTCATGGCGGCCGGGTTCGATGTCATTTCAGCGATCGGCGGCGGCCACGCCTGGGCCGGGCAGTTCTGGCATGCCGGAACGTTCGTCCTCATCGCCGGGCTCAGCATCTGCCTGGTCACGATGCTGACCGGGTTCGCTGATCTTGCCCGTTTCGCCGAACGGCGAGCCGCAGCGGTCAGGACCATGGCCGTGCACGTGTGCGTCCAGGCCGGTGCCTTCGTGATCGGAGTGGTTGACGTCACGCTCGGGATCGCGGGTTATGACCACCCCAGCAGCACGCCGGTGGCGCTGCTCCTGACGATCGCTGCCGCTATCTGCGCGTGTGTCGGCGGTTTCTTCGGCGGAACGCTCGTTTATACGTATGGCCACGGAGTCGCGGTCGAGCCGGAGCGAAAATCCGCTACGGCGGCGTCAGCTGGGCACCGGTCGGTCCGGCCGGCGCGGCCCGCCCGAGGGGCAGACATCAAGCCTGTCACCAGGCACCGCATTCGCGGCCGCTAGCCGCCCAGGCCCGCGGCTGCGTCACGCGCGCTACCTGCGCCCATCCTCAGCCGCAGGATCAGTCCGCACGCTGCGCCTGTTCTACTCGCTGGGCTGTAGAGCGCGGGTCCGCCGTCTCATCACTGCGCATCACGACACGGTGCAGGATCGCCGTGCAGGGGAACGGCGGCTGGTAGTCCTCATTGAACGGGAGTCCGATGTCCCGGCCGATGAGCATCCGCGTGCCGGCGGTGGCCAGGCCGGGGAACAGGGCCGGCTTGCCGTGATCGCCTTCGGCCACCAGGTCGCCATCAACATGGAGACAAAATCGCGCCGGACCGTTCAGCGACGGCGCGTAGCTGACGGAAACGCTGTGCTGGCCCGGTGACAGTTCGTCCGCCGCGGCGATCCTGGTGGCCTCCCCCAGGGAGATTAGGCAGCTCACAGGCCTGCCGTTCAGCAGGTAGAAGGACCATCCGCCGTTGAGGTCGCCGAGCGCGCAGATGACGCCCTCGGCCGGAAGCCGGCCCGCAGCGATCTCGATCTCGGCGGTGGCCGTGAAGCCGCGCAGCATCGGCGGCAGCTGGGCCTCGCAGATGCCGCCGCCACCGGGAACGTAGCTGGCCTCATCGGGCGCCGGGTACTCCCCCGGATGGATCCCGGTCTTGGACTGCGGGCCCTCCCAGAGCGGGAGGACCTGGTTGCGCCCGGCTTCGGCCCACCACAGGTCGCGCAGTGCCCGTACCCGAGCCGGCTGCGCAGCCGACATATCGCGGGCCTCGGCGAAGTCCTCGTCCAGGTTGAAGAGCGCCCAGTGGTCGTCGTCGAGATCCTGGCTGCCGGTCAGGAACCGCCGTTCCCCGAACAGCGGCGACACATAGTCCGTGGTCGCTTTCCAGCCGTCGTGATAGATCGCCCTTGACCCGTGCATCTCGAAGTACTGCGTCCGCCGCCGGCCGGCAGCGGCCGCGTCGGTAAAGCTGGCCATGATGCTGGCCCCATCGACGGGCTGCTGGGCCACCCCGTCGACCACCTCAGGGACCGGGACTCCCGCCGCGTCCAGCACGGTGGCGAACAGGTCGACCGCGTGACAGAACTGCGCTCGCACGTCGCCAGGGCCGGCCAGGCGGCCCGGCCAGTGCACCACCAGTGGCGTGCGGACGCCGCCAAGCCAGGCGTACCGCTTCCATAGCTGCAGCGGAGTGTTCCCAGCCCAGGCCCAGCCCCAGGGATAGTGGTTGAACGAACGATGTCCGCCCAGCTCGTCGATGTGCCGCAGCGCCTCGGACACCTCTCCGGCCAGGCCAAGCCACGCGTGCGGCTCGTTCATCGTGCCGACCTGGCTGCCCTCCGCGCTTGCCCCGTTGTCCGACAAGACGAGGACGAGCGTGTTGGACAGGTCGCCACGCGCGTCGAGAAAGTCGAGCAACCTGCCGATCTGCGCGTCCGCATGGGTGACGAAGCCCGCGAAGACCTCCATGTACCTGGCGAATAGCCGCCGCTCGTCGCCGCTCAGCGCCTGCCAGTCCGGCACCCAGCTAGGCCGGGGGGTCAGCGCGGTCCCGGCCGGCACAATTCCGGCGGCGAGCTGCCGTCGGAAGGTCGCCAACCGCTCAGCCTCCCAGCCGTGGTCGAACATCCCGCGGTAGGGCTCGATCCATTCGGCCGGCACTTGATGGGGCGCATGCGCGGCTGCGGTAGCCAGATAACACAAGAATGGCTTGCCCGGCGTTGCCTGGCGCTGATCGAGCACCATTTTTATGGCCCGGTCCGCAAGGTCCTCGGTGAGGTGATAACCCTCAGGAGGGGAACGAGGGGGCTCCACCGGACTGTTGTCCTGCACCAGCGGCGGGTCCCACTGGCTAGTTTCGGCGCTGAGGAATCCGTAGAAGCGCTCGAATCCCTGGCCGAGCGGCCATCGATCCATCGGGCCGGAGGCTGAGTACTCGCCCCTCGGACACAGGTGCCACTTCCCCACGGCCATCGTGTTGTAGCCCGCGTCTTTCATGATTCGTGGAAGCAGTGCCGCAGATTTCGGAATTCTGCCGGTATAACCGGGGAACCCCAGCGGCGTCTCCATCGTCACACCCATGCCCACCGCGTGGTGGTTTCGCCCGCTCAGGAGCGCCGCCCGCGTCGAGGAGCAGATCGAGGTCACATGGAAGCGGTTGTAGCGCAGCCCGCCCGCCGCAAGCCGGTCGATGTTCGGCGTCGCGATGGCCGAGCCGAAGCAGCCGAGCTGCGCGAAGCCGATGTCGTCCAAAACGATGATCACTACGTTAGGGGCGCCTGCGGGAGGCCGCCGGTACGGAACGTAGTGCGCCACGCCCTCGCTCATTCGGCGCACCGCACCCTGCGGTCGGGGTTGGGTCAACGCGGGCCTCCTTCTGGCCAGGCCACAGCATCCCTAGATCTGGCGATGCGGACACCTCAAAAGTAACTACTTCGAGATCGATATTTCGCTTATGGATGCTCTATGCTGCCGCTGCATAGTTCATGACGATTGATTGCAGGACTTGTCTTTTTTACAGGGGGCACTTCAGTGCAACGTACCTTCCTGACCGCCGTCGCGGCGGTCGGCTCGGCTGGCCTGCTGGCCGTTGGCCTGCTCGCCGGTCCGGCGATGTCCGCGAGCGCCGCCAGTGGCCCTGGCGCGCGCCACCAGTCCGCAAACCTGCCTCTCTCGGCCCGGCAGATGCTGACTGATAGGCAACTGCACATGGGCACCGGCGCCGCCACCGGCGCGATCACGGGAACCGCCCAGTCGGCCAACGGCCAGCCGCTCGAGGATGTCTGCGTCCTCGCCTATGGCCCCTCCGGCCGAAGCTTCACCTCGACCCGGCCGGACGGCCGCTTCCTGCTGACCGGCCTGAAGCCCGGCGCCTATCAGGTCCGCTACTTCGGATGCGGCACGGCGACCGCTCAGTATCTGCCCCAGTGGTACGGCGGCGGGGCCGAGCGAGCCGGCGCGCACTCGGTCACCGTCAGCGCGAGGACGCTGCGACCGCTGGCCCCGGTCACCATGCGGACGGCGGCCAGCGAGTCGCCGACCGCCGACGACATCGACCCGGCCAGCCAGGCCACGATCAGCCGCTCGCTGCACGCTGCCCTCGGGCTTCCGACGTACGGGACCGGGATCAGGCCGACCACGGCGACTGCGGTGACGGCCGTGCACGGGGGCCAGATCTCCGGAACCGTCACCAGCCAGTCCGGGCGCGGGTTGTCGGGAATCTGCGTGGAGGCCATTTCCTACAGTGGATTCGCGGCCACCCTCACCCACACCCACAAGGGTGGCCACTACCTCACTGGTCGCTTGCCGTCCGGCGGCTACGTCGTGTTGTTCTTCCTCGGCTGCGGCAACAAGGGCAACTGGGTGACCGAGATCTACAACCACGCCTCGATCACCAAGCCAACCATCGTCGGGGTCAGGCGCGGCAAGGTCACCAAAGACATCAACGGGCGGCTCAAGCTGGGCGGCGAGATCACCGGGACGATCACGAACAAGTCGGGCGCGCGGTTGTCAGGCATCTGTGTCGAGCCCGTCGGCTCCGCCGCGTTCAACTCCTTCGACGTGCTCTTCGTCATCGCGATCTCGGAGCACGGCAGCTACCAGCTGCACGGCGTCCCACAAGGCTCCTACAAGCTCGTCATGGCGCCCTGCGGGGCGACCGCGTCGCCCTATGCCGAGGTCTGGTGGCCGAATGCGCCGAGCGCCCGCACCGCCAAGTCGATCCACGTCAAGGCGGGCCGGACCGTCGGCCACATCAACGAGATCATGCCGATAGGCGGCGTGATTTCCGGCACTGTCACAAGCCAGAGCAACGCACCGCTCGAGGGTATTTGCGTTCTCGTCGGCCCTGCCGGCAGCCTTCCTCCGACCGGAATCCAGCTCGATGGTGGTGTCCCGTCCACCAACGCGGCCGGGCAGTACAAGGTCATCGGACTCGATCCGGGCACCTATCAGGTGGAGTTCCTGCTCGGATGCGGCAATGACGGGAACTACGTGTCCGCGGAGTACCCCGGCAAGTTGAAGCTGACCTATGGTCAGGTTGCGGCTGGGGTCGACATCCAGCTCCTGACCGGCACCACGCTTTCTGGCACGGTCACCAGCGCCGCCACCGGGCTGCCGGTCGAGGGCGTCTGCGTTTACCTGAACCCCGGGGCTACGACCAACTACTTCAACCCCGAGCAGGTCACGAGTGCCGCCGGTACCTACACGTTCGACCAGATGCCGGCCGGCACTTACTACGCCCAATTCGTTCCCGGGTGCGGCAACAGCGGAAGCTATGCGCCGCAGGGTTATGACAACAGCAACGTGTTCTTTCCCCAAGTCATCAACGTCAGCGCGGCCGGCGAGACGGTCACCGGCATCAACGCCGCGCTCGAGCCCGGCGCCACGGTGACCGGCACGGTCGATGGCCAGGGGGGCAGGAAGCTCACTGGCATCTGCGTGGACGCGTTCAGCTCCAGCACCGGCGTGGACTTCGAGACCGGCAGCAACGACGGCACCTACTCGCTGGCCAACATGCTGCCCGGCCAGTATCAGGTCTACTTCTCCCCAGGTTGCAACAACAATGCCAACCTCGTCTCCGTGTACTACGGGTCCCAGCTCAACCCGCCCGACGTCTCGATGCCGATCGGGACGACCTCCGGAATCGATGGCGTGCTGCCGACTGCGGGCAACATCAGCGGCACGATCCTGACCAGGTCGGGTAGGGCCGAGCAGTCGGCGTGCGCGATCGTGACGGGGCTCAACGCGGCGACCGAGCCGACCAGCGGCGAGGGGGCGGGGCCGGGATCATCCGGCAGCTACGAGATCACGCAACTAGCTCCCGGCCCCTACCAGGTGTACTTCCAGCCAGGGTGCCAGGGCAGCAGCAGCTACGAGAACCAGTGGTACAAGGACAAGCCATCCCCGGCCGGAGCGGCCCGGGTGCTGGTCCGTGCGAATCACACCACTGCCGGCATCAGCAGCGCCCTCACTCGCGGCGGATCCATCTCGGGCCGGGTGACGACCGGGGGCAAGCCGCTCAGCGGGGCTTGTGTCTTCGCCCAGAACGTCACGCAGTTTGACGACTACGGGTCGAGCGGGACGAACAAGGCGGGCAGGTATGTCATCGAAGGCCTGAACTCCGGCCAGTACGAGCTTGAGTTCTTCCCCTGCAACGAGGGAATCGCGACCCTGGCCGAGCAGCTGCTGCCGCGCCTGGTCCAGGTGACCGCGCCGCGCACGACCAGCGGCGCGAACTCGAGCCTTGTCCCGGCCGGCCAGATCAGCGGCACGGTTCTGGGCGACACGCTTCAGGACGGTTCGCAGACGGTAGAGCCGCAGCCGGGAGCATGCGTCGAGGCGCTCCAGACCAACGGCTTCGGCGCCAACGTGGGCTTCTCAGGGGCGAACGGCACGTTCACGATCGCGAACTTGCCGCCAGGTCAGTACATCGTCTACATCGGTGCCGACTGCGGGAACATCTACAGCAACCTGGCTGCGGAGTGGTATGACAACGCGCCGACCGAGGCCAAGGCCACCGTGGTTTCCGTCATCGCGCGCGAAGTCACGACGCTCGCTAGTGTCACACTGCCCACCAACGGGGCGATCTCCGGGACGGTAACCGGCCCCGGCAGCGCGCCTGTGGCCGGGATCTGCGTGACGGCAACGACCGCGCTGTCACCGGTACCGGTAGTGGCCGTGTCCGGGGCGGGCGGGACGTACTCCCTAGTCGGGCTGGCACCGAGTAACTACCGGGTCAAGTTCAGTTCCGGGTGCGGCGCATCCGGGTACGTGACCCAGTGGTGGAAAGGCAAGGCGTCGGCCGCCACCGCGAACACGGTCAAGGTGACCGCCGCCACGACGACGACGGGCATCAACGCGTCGCTGCGGAAGTGACGGACCGGGGCGAGGGGCCGACGAGAACGCCGGCCCCTCGTCCCGCGCGCTGCTTACCATTCACGGAGGCGGGGCCGGCGCGAGCGCCGTCCCCGCCTTCCGGCTGTTAGGAACCACTCAGGAACTGGCAGGTACAGGGCTGTGAGTCGGCTATTGGGCCTCGACATCGGCGGAAGCACGACGCGGGCCCGGCTCGTCATCGATGAGCGGATCGCCGCCGAGGCCACGGCCCAGAGCGGTAGCCTGACCGCCGCCGGGCCGGACAAAGCCGCCGCCGCCCTGACCGACCTGCTCGGGCAATTGCCGGACGTGGCGGGAAGCCTCGACGCCGTGTGCGCGGGCGCCGCCGGCGTCCTCACCGCACGTGATACCCGCGACTTCTTGCAGGCGAGGCTGGCGCCGCTGACGATCTCGGGTCGCGTGGTAGTCGTTGATGACGCATCCCTCATTCTGCCCGCCGCCGGCCTCACCGAGGGCATCGCGGTGATCTCCGGAACCGGCTCGGTCGCGGTCGGCAGCTGGCACGGCCGACATGAATGGGCAGGCGGGTGGGGGTACCTACTCGGCGACGAAGGCAGCGGCTACTGGATAGTGCGTTCTGCGATCCGGGCGCTGCTGGCGCGGCGAGCGGACGGCCTCCCGGCTGGCTCGCTCGGCGCCTGCCTGCTCGAGGCCACGGGGTCTAGCGAGCTGGACGCCCTGCGCGCAGCCTTTTACCGGCGGCCGCAGCCCCAGTATTGGGCGCCGTATGCGCCGGCAGTCCTGGATTGCCCAGATCCCGAGGCAGCCAGGCTGACGCAGGAGGCGGCGCTGGCGCTAGCTGATCTCGCGCTCTCGCTCGCGGGGCGACTGGCCGCCGCGGACGGCATTCAGGTAGTTCTAGCGGGCGGCTTGATGTCCCACCAGGGGCTCCAGGCCGCCATTGTGGCGGCCGTCACGGCGGCCCTGCCGACCAGCCGGGTCCGGCCGCTCAGCGACCCGCCGGTGGCCGGCGCGATCCGGCTGGCTGCCGCAGCCGCGGCCAGCCAGTCCTGACCAGCCGGTCTCCCAACCCGTGGCCGACCAGGTCGCGATCTGGCTGTCGGCACCTCCGGCAAGGGAAACCGCGACCTACCGGCGCGCTTGCACGGCTGCGTAAGTGCGTTCGAGCGCGCGCATCGTCTGCTTGTAGTTACGCTGCGCCACCGCGACGACAAGGCAGTCGACCACGGTCTAGCAGTGTCGCAGCGGTGGCGGCATGTACTTGCTTGCGCAAGGCGACTACCGAGTGCTCGGGCCCGCGGCCGAAGTGCACGGCGTTGGTCAGCAGGACAGTCCACAAGCCGCTGGCCGGGTCGATGGACAGGCTGGTCCCGGTGAACCCGGTATGCCCGGCCCCGGTGGCGGGCCAGCCATCGCCCATGTTGTCCCACCGGTCGTGACGCAAGCCCCAGCCAAGCCCTCGGCGACCGCCTCCCGCGAGGCCCTCGGTCTGGCAGCGCAGCGCCTCGGCCGTGAGCCAGCCGGGCAGCTGCAGCGCCAGCGCGGCCTCAGACTCCGGCAGCACCCACGCCGCCGCGTACCGGGCCAGGTCCGCCGCCGTGCCAAACAGGCCCGCATGTCCGGCGACACCGCCCATGGCTTCGGCGTTTTCGTCGTGCACGGTGCCGGTCTTCGCCGCGCCGCCGACATGCTCGGTCGATGCAATCCTGCTGGCCAGCGCCGGCGACGGCCGGTAACCGGTATCGGCCAGGTCAAGGGGCTCGCAGACTAGCTCGCGCACGAGCGACTCGAGTCCGGTGCCAGCCACCGACGCGCACAGCTCGCCAAGCGTGATAAAACCGACGTCGGAATAGCAGAATGTGCTGCCGGGCCTGGTGACCACCGGCTCGGCCAGCGCTGCGGCCCGAATCTGATCGGCGTCGTGCAGGAACTGGTAGTACCTGCGCTGATCCGGCAGCCCTGCGCTGTGGCTGAGCAGCTGCCCCACGGTGACGGCATCCTTCCCCGCGCCGTCGAAGGCCTGCAGGTACCGCCGCACCGGATGGTCAAGGCCCACCTCACCGAGGGCGATAAGGCGAAGCACGCAGGGCAGCGTGCCGACGACCTTCGTCAGGGATGCCAGGTCGAAGATCGTGCCTGCCGACATTGGCCGGCGGCCGTCCTGGTCTCGCTGCGCGTCACCGGCGACGTGCAGCATGGCCGGGTCCTGGCCGCCGATACCAGCCGCCAGCACGGCTCCAGGAATGAGTCCGCTGGCCACGGCGGTATCGACCAGGTCCGCGGCCGACGTAGGCACGCCCATGACCCTCCTTTAAGCGCTTGGCTGCCCGCTGAGCAGATCGGCGGCCGCGGTCAGGCTGACCCTGCTGGCACCTCGGGTGCCCACGTAGGCGGATCCGGCAAGGTCGCGGTCATGCACGGTACCGGTTCCCACCACCACCGCGTCCGGACGCGCCACCAGGGCGCGGCGGACGAGGTCGCGCTGCCAGTCGTGCTGGTGCGCGTCCCGGACGACGACCACGAGCGGCCGCCCGTGGGCCGCGGCTAGCAGGCTGTCAACCGCGGCCAGATCACGCGGGTCGGCCAGGAGCGCCCCGGCGGTGCCGGGCAGCCGATCGCGCAGCAGTCCGAGCATGCTCGCCGCCGAGTCTCCAAGCTGGCTGCTCATACGGCCGCCAGCGTCTAGCACGTACGGGGGGGCGCCCACCGGCGCCGCAATTCCGTCGAGCAGCAGTGCCTGGCTGGCGAGCCGGGCGCCCTGGGTG
>JASHUE010000464.1:0-5130 GCA_030040195.1 Streptosporangiaceae bacterium
GGGCGGAAGGCGGCTGGGCGTTGCCAGGGCGGAACGTGGCTGGGCGTTGCCAGGGCGGAACGTGGGATTACGCCGAAGTCGGTCGTGCCTTAGCACGTGGTCTCGGACGCGGGATCAGCCCGGTCAGGCTCCTCCTCGTCGCCATCGCACTCCAGCGGGCCGCCCAGGCCAGGGCCCACAGGGGAGTCGGCGGCAGCGATGATCGCCTCGCTGATCGCGGTCAGCTGAGCGACCTGCTCGGCGCTGAGCAGGTCGAACATCGATCGCCTGACATGCTCGACATGTCGGGGTGCAGCCGCCTCAAGCGCCGCGTACCCGGCGTCGGTGAGCTTGGCGATCTGGCCTCGGCGGTCGGTCGCGCAGTTGAGCCGCTCGACCCACCCGCGTTCCTCGAGCCGGGCCACCGCGTGCGACAGCCTGCTCTTGCTGGAGGCTGAGGCCTCGGCCAGTTGACTCATTCGCAGCGCGCGGCCGGGCGCCTCGGACAGCCGGACGAGGATCTCGTAATAGCCGTGCGGAATGCCCGACTCGTGCTGAAGCTGACCGTCGACCGCCGAGAACAGCGTCTGCGTCGCGGTCAGGAACGCCCGCCAGGCGCGCTGCTCCTCGGCTGTGAGCCAGCGAGTATCTGAGTCGGCCATGCCCCCAGCATACCGCAGGTAGTTGAACATTTGACAACTCGCTGTCGGCTGTGATATTCGTTGAGCAATCAACAACAGAACATTCAACTACATGCGATCGGGAGTGATCACATTGACCGCAGCAACCACGGAGACCGGGATCCCCGGCTACGAAGTCGGCACCTGGAACATCGACCCGGTCCACTCCGAGGTGGGTTTCTCCGTCCGGCACATGATGGTCAGCAAGGTCCGCGGTCGGTTCACGAACTTCAGCGGCCAGCTGGTTACCGCCGATGACCCGACGGCGTCCTCCGTGACGGCCGAGATCGACCTCAAGTCGATCAACACGGGCAACGAGCAGCGGGATGACCACATCAGGTCGGCCGACTTCTTCGAAGTCGAGACGTACCCGACCATGACCTACCGCTCGACCGGCGTCCGGGTTGTCGGCGGCGAGTACATCCTCGACGGGGAACTGACGCTCAAGGGCGTTACGAGGAACGTACCGCTCCGCCTCGAGCTGAACGGGTTCGGGCCGGACGCGTACGGCGGCATTCGGGCCGGCTTCACCGCGAGCGGCGAGCTCGACCGACGGGACTTCAACGTCAGCTTCAACGCGCCCCTGGCCAACGGCGGCGTGGTGGTGTCGGACAAGATCGGGCTGCACCTTGAGATCGAGGCCGTCAAGGCCTGACCTGACGCATCCCGGCTCCGGGCCGGTCACGCCGCCCTTTCCGGCGCGGTGGTGGCCGGCCCGTTCACGTGTCACGTGCCACCCAGACGCCGTGCTCCTGCATCAGGCTGGTACTGCCCGGTGGTGACTGGGCGTACCGCCGGACGTTCCCGGGTACTGGATGTAACCGCCCGACTCGGCACAGAACCGGGCGTCATATGTGAAGTCTCGATATGCCCGCCATAGGTTGCAGCGGCGCATCCCGCACCGTGATACTGACCCCACTGCTGTGGCCGGGCGCGACGCGCGGACCCGCCAGTGTCATGCACCGGAAGGCAGAGGAGCTTCATGAGCATCCTGGGTACCCGAGTCGTGCGGACAGAAGACCCGCGCCTGCTGACCGCTGGGGGCACGTACGTCGACGATCTGCGGGTGCCCGAGCTGACCCGGGCAGCCCGGGTCACGTTCGTCCGGAGTCCGGTCGCGCATGCCCTGATCACGGGGATTGATGCCGCTGCCGCGCGGGAGGCACCGGGCGTGCTCGCCGTACTGACCGCGGCCGATCTGGACGACCTGCCGCCCCCGCCACCCGACGACGGGGGCGGTGGCGGTGCCGGTGAGGCCGCTCCGCTGCCGCTCGGCGGACCCTGGGCCGAGCCGTTGCTCGCCGTCGACCGCGTCAGGTTCGTCGGCGAGCCGGTGGCCATGGTGATCACGACCGACCGGTACCAGGGCGAGGATGCGGCCGAGCTGGTCAGCGTGGACTACGAGCCGCTCCCCCCGGTCATCGGCACGGACGCGGCGCTGGGCGATGAGTCCCTGCTGTTCCCGGCAGCCGGCACGAACGTCGCCGTGAACTTTGGCGCGCCTGCCGATTCCGCGACCTTCGACGGCTGCGAGGTGGTCGTCGAGCACACGATCGAGAATCAGCGGCTGGCGCCTGTGCCGATGGAGGGCCGGGCGTGCGCGGCGCACTGGGCGGACGGCAAGCTCACGGTCTGGGTGAGCACCCAGAACGCGCAGATCGCGCGGTTCATTCTGGCCGGTGCGCTCGGGCTTGACCCGGCCAGCATCCGGGTTGTGGCCCCCGACGTCGGCGGAGGGTTTGGCGCCAAGATCGGAATAGACCGCGATGGGCTGCTGGTGGCCTGGGCGGCCAAGCACACGGGCAGCCCGCTGCGCTGGGCGGAGACCCGCAGCGAGAACCTGCTCGCGATGACACACGGCCGGGCTCAGCGGCAGGTCATCAAGATCGGCGGGAGCCGCGACGGCCGCATCCTCGCCTATCGGCTGGAGATCGTTCAGGACACCGGCGCCTATCCGCGGATGGGCGGCTTTCTGCCCTTCCTGACCAGCCTGATGGCCACGGGCCCTTACGACATCGGGAAGGCGGAGACTGCCTACCGGGTCATCGTGACGAACACGACCCCGATCTCCGCCTACCGCGGCGCCGGACGGCCCGAGGCGACGGCAGCGGTCGAGCGCGCGGTCGACCTCTTCGCCGCCGGGATCGGCATGGATCCAGCCGACGTGCGGAGGATCAACCTGGTGCCGCCCGACCGGTTCCCCTACACCTCGCCATGCGGTGCCGTCTACGACACCGGCGCCTACGCCGAGGCACTCGACAAGGTGCTGGCTGGCGCGGGCTACCGGGAACTGCGGGCCGAGCAGGCCCGCCGGCGGGAGCGCGGCGACGTGCGCCAGCTGGGCATCGGCCTGGCCAGCTACGTGGAAATCACGGCGGGGGACGCTGCTGGCGGCGAGACGGCCCGCCTCGTGGTGCATGACGACGGCACAGCCACGGTCTATACCGGCAGCTCGGCCCACGGTCAGGGCCACCACACCGCCTGGGCCATGCTCGTGCAGGCCGAGCTCGGCATCGACATGGACAAGGTCAGGGTGATGCACGGCGACACCGACCTGATCCCGATGGGCGTCGGAACGTACGCCTCCCGATCGCTGCAGCTTGGTGGCGTCGCGGTCCAGAAGGCTGCCGTCGATGTCAGGGAGCAGGCGCGGCGGATTGCGGCGGACATGCTCGAGGCGAGCGAATCCGATCTTGAACTGGACGTTGATCGCGGCCTGTGGCACGTGCGCGGCGATCCGGAAGCCAGCAGGACATGGGCCGAGGTGGCCGGGCACGCGGGCGAGGACGGCCTGGCCGCATCGGTCAACTACACCGAGGGCCAGCCGACTTTCCCGTTCGGTACCCATCTCGCGGTCGCGGAGGTCGATACCGAGACCGGCAAGGCGACGATGGTGCGGCACGTCACCGTCGATGACGCCGGGACCGTGCTGAACCCGCTGCTGGCCGAGGGCCAGCGTCATGGTGGCATCGCCCAGGGCGTCGCTCAGGCGCTGCTGGAAGAGATGCGCTACGACTCGGAGGGCAACCCGGTCACCGGGACGCTGGTCGACTACGCGATCATCACCGCCGCGGAGCTACCCAGCTTCGAGTTGCTGGCGAGCGAGACGCCGGCGACCGTCAACCGGCTGGGAGCCAAGGGCATCGGCGAGGCGGGGACGATCGGCGCCACGCCGGCGACGCAGAACGCCGTCATCGACGCGGTCAGCCACCTGGGCGTGCGTCACATCGACATGCCGGTCACCCCCGAGCGGGTCTGGACCGCGATCAGCGAAGCGAGGGAGGGCCGGTGAAGGTCAGGCTGACGGCGAACGGCAACGAGGTCGCTGCCGAGGTGGAGGACCGCACGCTGCTCGTCCACTTTCTGCGCGATGTGGCCGGCCTCAGCGCGACCAACGTCGGTTGCGACACGAGCTCCTGCGGCGCCTGCACGGTGCTGCTGGACGGGCGGTCGGTGAAATCATGCACGGTTCTCGCGGCGCAAGCCGACGGGTGCGAGATCACGACCGTGGAGGGACTCGCCGATCCCGCGGGCGAGATGCACCCCGTGCAGGCCGCCTTCCGGGCCGAGCACGCTCTGCAGTGCGGGTTCTGCACTCCAGGAATGGTCATGGCCGCCGTCTCGCTGCTCGCGGAGAACCCCGACCCGACCGAGGAACAGGTCAGGACCGCCCTGGAGGGCAACCTGTGCCGGTGCACCGGCTACCACAACATCGTCAGGGCGGTGCTCGCCGCCGCCAGCGAGAGGCGGCCCAGTTGATCCCCGCACCTTTCACCTACAGGCGCGCGGCCTCGGTCGACGAGGCGCTCCAGCTGGCCATCGAAGGCGGCGAGGACGCGAAGTTCCTCGCCGGAGGGCATTCGCTGCTGCCGCTGATGAAGCTTCGGCTGGCCGTGCCGGAGACCCTCATCGACATCGGCCGGCTTGGCGAGCTCAGCTATATCAGCGAACAGGACGGTCACATCGCGGTCGGCGCCCTCACCAGCCACGACACGGTGGCCCGGTCGGACCTGCTAGCGGCCGAGCTGCCGCTGCTCGCGCATGCCGCCGGTCAGGTCGGCGACCCGCAGGTCCGGCATCGCGGCACGATTGGCGGATCCCTCGCGCACGCCGACCCGGCCGCGGACCTGCCCGCGGTGATCCTGGCCCTGGGCGCGAGGCTGGTGGCCCGCGGGCCCTCGGGTATCCGCGAGATCCCGGCCGCTGACTTCTTCCGCGACTTGTTCGAGACCGCCCTGCAGCCGGACGAGTTGCTGACCGAGATCCGCATCCCGAAGCCGCACGTAACCGGCTGGTCATTCCAGAAGTTCACCAAGCGCGGGATCGACTGGGCGATCGTGGGAGTAGCGGTGCAGGGCAGCAGCGTGGCGCTGGTGAACATGGGCTCCACGCCGCTTCGAGCCAGCGCGGTCGAGCGCGCGCTCGCGGCCGGCTCGGAGCCGCGCGACGCCGCGGCGCACGCGGCCGAGGG
>JASHUE010000048.1:0-10871 GCA_030040195.1 Streptosporangiaceae bacterium
CGCCGAGCCCGACGTCGGGTACGCCCTGACCGCAGCGCAGGTGGCCAGCGATGTCCGCGCGGGCGAGCAGGACACGACGCCCGTGTCCACGGAAGGCTGCCAGGGCTAGTCGGGGGTACTCAGGGCTCGGTTGCCGGCGCCGCCGTTGGCCGGGGCGAGCCGGAGGGCGGGCCAGGATCGGCCGCCAGCCGGAGAATCAGGTCGGTTGGCCGCAGCCCCGCCAGCCCCCCGGACTCGATCCGGTCGGCCAGCGCGTTTGCCGCACCAATGAGGCCCTCGGTGGCGATGCCGTGCGGGCAGCTACCCGCGTAGGGGCCAATCCGTCTCGCTCCGCGGCGCAGCAGGGCGGTCGCTCCGCGGGCGTTGCCGCGCAGCGCGTGCGTCAGGCCGACGGCGAGCTGGGCCAGGCCCTGCCACAGGTCGCGCTCGGCCGACGGAGCCGACTTCCAGGCCGCCTCGAGCACCTCGTGTGCGTGAAACGGCCGGGCGTCGTCGATCAGTTCCTGGGCGGTGGTCAGCGCCCAGTCCGGGCTGACGTGGAGGCCGTCAGGCATGACGGGCTGGCCAATCGCGTCCCTGGCGAGCGGCCGGCCGAGCGAGTCACGCGGCCGGGCACTCCTGGGCCGCCCGGCTGCGTCCCGGTCACGCTCAGGTCCGGCCCTCGTCGCGTCCACGGGCTAGCGTTCGGGCTCGGGATCTTCGAGCCAGGAGCGCAGCTCGAGGTCGAAGCGCTCGGGCACCTCCTCGTGCGGGAAGTGGCCGGCCCCGTCGATTAGCCGCCATCGGTACGGCGCCTCCACGTGAACGCCCGAGCCGCGCGCGGCCGCCGGCAAGACGCACGAGTCGAGCGCGCCGTGCAGGTGCAGCGTCGGAGCCTGAATAGGCGTCCGCATCATGCGGTTGTAGCGCAGCCCGTCCGGGCGGAGTCGGGAGCGCAGATACCAGCGGTGGTACTCAAGCGCGGAGTGCGCAACCGACGGTACGCACATGGCGTCCTGATAACGCCTGGCGGTCTCCGGATCGGGCCAGCCGGGGCCGGACCACGCCGACAGCATGCGGCCGACCCGCAGGGCATCGTCTCGGAGCAACTGCCGTTCCGGCAGCATCGGGAGCTGGAAACCCAGGGCGAAGCCCATGCTGCGCCCCTGGCCGAGCGGGTCGGACAACACGGCCCAGCGCAGCCGCAGCGGATGGGGCATGGACACGACGGCCAGCCGCCTGACGACCTTGGGGAAATAGGCCGCCATGGTCCAGGCGATGAGCCCGCCCCAGTCGTGGCCTACAACGACCGCGTTCGCCTCGCCCAGCGAGCGGACCAGGCCGGCCGCGTCTGACGCGGCAGTGACGAGGTCGTAACCCCGCGGCGGCTTGTCGCTGCCGCCGTAGCCGCGCAGGTCGGGCGCGACGACACGAAAGCCCGCCTGGCTGAGCGAGCTGAGTTGCTGGCGCCACGTCCACCAGAACTCGGGAAATCCGTGCAGGAGCAGAACAAGCGGTCCGTCTCCGCTCTCGGCGACGTGGAACCTCGTTCCGTTAGCGCTGACCGAACGGTGCGACCATGGCCCGCTGAGGTAGATGGCTGCGTTGCCGCGGCTGGGCACGACTAGCCCGCTCGAGCCTGGGCCCCGGCGCCGCCGCCAGATTGCGCCCCGGCCGCAGACTTGGCTTTCATGGGGCCCCTCCGGCGCAGCATTGTCAGCCCGTCGGCCAGGCTGCTGCGAGTCTTGCTCATCGCGTTCATCTTGCGCACCATCATGATGCCGACCAGCACCGCCAGCCCGGTCAGCAGGACGCAGGTGCCTGCGGCGATCAGGAACGCGGCCCACAGCCAGATGTGCAGGGCGTTGAGACCGTAAGCAAATGCGAAGCAGAGCAGGACTAGCACCAGGCACGCCACGAACCCGCCGATCGCCAGCAGGGCGCCGCCGATTCCGAGCCGCCTGACATCGGTCTTCAGCTCGATTTTGGCGAGGTCCACCTCATACCTGACGAGTTGCGAGATGTCGCGTGCGGCCACCGAAACGAGGTCGCCGATGGACTGATCGGTCCCGTCGGCTTGGATCCGCCTAACCGCGGGCTCGGCCATAAGTGCCTCCCTGTATCGCGCTTGTTGTCAAAGTCTCGCTTATACCCAATGACTGCAGAGGCCGGCCTGGGGTAATTCGCTCGTGTCTGCAGACCGCCGGACGGCCCGCGCCCTCCAGAAATCTCCGGCCAGCCGGGCCCGGCCCGCGGCTGGATGCCGACGTCACCCCTTGTGACCAGGCCAAGCACGGATACTGGGCACAAGCCATCCAAGAGTCAGCCGGTAACTTCACGCCACGGGAGAGCGCCTGCGGGTAGAGCCCTATCCCTTGATTAACCGCGACGTCCTCGCCCTAATCCCGTTGTGCCTGCTGGGTGTGGAGTGGCATGGCCGAGCGGCGGCGGTTGCAGCGACCTTCCGATCGGCTTGATCCGGACTCCGACGTGGCCGGCCTGCCCGTTCATCAGTAATGCAGAATCGGTGCAATCTCCGCAGCTTGCATAGGCGAACCACCCCAAGTTCTCCCTAAGCGCGCTTTGGCGGGACCTGGCAGCCCATCGGTCGGCTGGCTCAGGCGGCGGTGGGTAATCACGGGCGGTCCGGAGCGTGGCGGGGAGGCTTGGCCCGGCGGCGGGTCCAGAGCGTGGCGGGGAGGCTTGGCCCGGCGGCGGGCGGGTACAGCAAACGGCGCCCCTTCTGGGGCGCCGTCGCACTTACACGTCAGGTCGGGTTACCAAGCGTGCACCTTCACTGCCGTGGTAGGCATATTCCGCCCGCGCCTCATTAGTCAACAGCGCCCTTCAAGGCCAAATTCGCCTGCCACGGCACGCCTCCCGCGGCTGGTCGCGCGTGGGTACCCGGCTGCCGTGTACGGACTGTGTCCGTACTTCTTTTCTACTGGGAATCCGCCCCGTTGGAAAGACCCGAGCGTGATCGATTCGTGATCTCGATCGATGTACCTGGTCACATGCCTGGGGTTGCCGGGTCGCTTTCGAGCGGGCTGCGGGCATTGGTGCCCTCTGATCCGGCCGTGCCGCAGTGGCTGAAGGCCAGAACTGGCCAGCCGCGGCTCTGGGCTGCCTTTCGAAGAGCCCGGTCGGGATTCACCACGTACGGGTGACCCACGAGTTCCAGCAGCGGCAGGTCGGTGACGGAGTCGCTGTAGGCGAAGCAGTCGGCGAGCCGGTAGCCGCGCTGCGCCGCGAGTTCGGCGACCCCGTCCGCCTTCGCCTGTCCGTAGGCGTAGAACTCGATGCTGCCGGTGTAGCGGCCCTCGGCAACCTCCAGCCGCGTGGCGACGGCCGCGCACGCGCCCAGCATGGCGGCGATCGGCCTGACGATCTCCTGTCCCGAGGTACTGGCGATCAGTACGTCGTGGCCGTCCTCGCGGTGGCGGGCAAGCAGGCTGCGAGCCTCTGCGTACACGAGCGGCTCGATCACCTGTGCGAGGTTGTCGGTCACGATCTGTGATATCAGGTCGGCGTTCCAGCCGCGGCACAGCGCGCTGACCTGATCGCGGACGCGCTCCATCCGGTGGTGACTGGCTCCGGCCAGCCGGAACGTCACCTGGGCGCAGACGCCGCGCAGTGCCTGGGTGCGGGTGATCAGGCCACGCCGATAAAAGGACGGAACGAACGCCAGCGTGCTGGATCGGGAAATGAGCGTCTTGTCGAGGTCAAAGAAAGCCGCGGCAGTTCGGCTGCCGGTCTCGACGGATGTACCCACGGTCCGGCAGCATAGGGGATGCGCCCCGATCCCTTTGCGTGTCGGCATGACCAACTGGTAACTTGCGGCGATTAGAACTAGGCTTTCTTGGGTAACGGACCCGGCTCTGCCCCCCCGGAGCCGGACCGTATGGCGACCCCCGTTCTCCCCCCCGACGGGGGTCGCCCCATGTCCGGGCGCTTTTGCGGTGATCACCCCGGAAGTGTCGGGGCAGCTTCGCGGTGTTCAGCCGGACAGTCCTGACCGCAGGCAGCGCCGCGCGGTCAAGGCCTGGCCGCTAGTGCCCGTGAGCTGACCCATCAGCCCTCCGGCGGCCGCCCGGCGAGCAGGCTGTTCAGCAGTGCGATCGCGCCGTGCTTAGCGAGCGGCTGGTTTCCGTTGCCGCACTTGGGTGACTGAATGCAGGACGGGCAGCCGCTGGTGCACTCGCAGCTCGCGATGGCCTCTGCCGTGGCAGCGAGCCAGCGGCCTGCCGTCGCGAACCCGCGCTCGGCGAAGCCGGCCCCGCCGACGTGGCCGTCGTAGACGAAGACGGTCAGCCGGCCGGTCCGGGGATGCAGGTCCGCGGAGACGCCGCCAACATCCCACCGGTCACATGCCGCCAGCAACGGCAGCATGCCGATCGAGGCGTGCTCGGCGGCGTGGGCAGCGCCGGCCAGATCCACCCCATCGGCAGCCAGCCTGACGCGCTGAGCGGGTGAGATCGTCCACCACACGGCCCTGGTCTCGAGGCTGCGCTCGGGCAGGTCGAGGCCGATCTCGTCATCGATCATGCCGGTCTCGAGGCTGCGCCGGGTATACGACACCACCTGCCGCGACACCTGAACGTCGCCGAAGCACAGGGTGGACTCGCCCCACGCCGACGTGACCAGCTCGGCGGCCACCTCGATCCCGGTAATCTCCCGTGCCACCGTCGTGTATCCGGGATCTGCCTGCTCCACCAGCGCGATCCGCTCGGACAGGTCCAGCCTGCGAACCACGTACATCTCGCCCTGATGGGGGTACACGGCGCCGTCATGCGCGAGGAAGTGCGCGGACGGCTCGTCTACCGTGCCCACCAGCCGGCCCGTCGACTCCTCGACAATCCTGACCGGGCGAGCGTCGGTGCCGCGCAGCCCGGTACGGACCGTGGCACCCCGCCGGGTGCAGTACCAGCGGCCGCCCCTCGACCGCAGCAGCCCGTCCGCGGCCATCCCGGCGGCCAAAGTGCCCGCGCTCTCGCTGAAGCTGGCCAGATCGGGCTCGCTGAGCGGGAGCTCGGCCGCCGCGGCGCACAGGTGCGGTCCGAGCACGTAGGAGTTGTCCGGGTCCAGCACGGTCGCCTCGACCGAGGCGCCGAGCAGGGCCTGCGGGTGGTGCACAAGAAAGGTGTCGAGCGGGTCGTCGCGTGCGATCAGCACGGCGATGGCGTCGCGCCCGTCGCGCCCGGCCCGCCCGGCCTGCTGCCACAGCGCCGCTCGCGTACCCGGCCAGCCCGCCATCAGGACGGCGTCGAGGCCGGTGATGTTGACGCCGAGCTCAAGCGCGGACGTGGCGGCCAGGCCGGTGATCTGACCACTTCGCAGACCGTCTTCCAGCGCGCGCCGCTCCTCGGGCAGGTAGCCCGATCGGTAGGCGGCGACGCGGTCGGTGAGTTCGTCAGCGCCAGCCTCGGCCAGGTGGCGCCGGGTCGCCAGCGCGAGGGTCTCCGCGCCACGCCTGGACCGTACGAACGCGAGCGAGGGGACATCCTCGATGATGAGGCCGGCCAGGAGCTGAGCGGCCTCAGCCGTCGCGCTGCGCCGCACTGGTGCGCCCGCCTCCCCTCGCGCTCCGGTCAGCGGCGGCTCCCACATCGCGAACGTAAGCGGGCCGCGGGGGGCCGCGTCAGTCGTGACAGCCGCCGCGGGCCGGCCGGTGAGCAGCTGGGCCGACCTGGCCGGCTCGCTGATGGTGGCCGAGGCCAGCACGAAGACCGGATCGGTAGCGCTGTGATGGCAGCCAACCCGGCGCAGTCGCCGCAGCACGTGGGCGACGTGGGAGCCGAAAACTCCGCTGTAGGTATGGCACTCATCCACGATCACGTAGTGCAGGCGCCGGAAGAAGCCGTTCCACCGGGCATGCTGCGGCAGGAGCGTGTAGTGCAGCATGTCCGGCGTTGTCAGCAGGTAACTCGCGTGCGACCTGGCCCAGGTCCGGTCCGACCACGGCGTGTCCCCGTCAACGACGGCCGCGCGCACGCCGCGCAGCCCCAGGGACTGCACGAGCCGCAGCTGATCGGCTGCCAGCGCCCTGGTCGGCGCGATGTACAGGGCGGTGCCGCCGTTCAGGACCGACGTGAGCGCCGGGAGCAGGTAGCCCACGGACTTACCCGACGCCGTGCCGGTCGAGATGATCACGCTCTGCCCTGACCTGGCCAGCTGAGCTGCCTCGGCCTGATGCTGCCACGGCGCGCTGACCCCGGTGGCGGCGAGCGCGGCCACGAGTTCGGCCGGCACCCAGTCTGGCCACTGCCCGTGCTGTCCGGTTCGTCCGGGCAACTCGGTCCGGTAGGTAAGCCGGCCCCCGCGCGTAGCCGACGTCAGGATGCTGGCCGGTCTCGTTGCCAAGCCAGGCGCGGCGTCGGCGGGCAGTGTCATCCCGGCGACCGTAGCCGGTGCCGGGTCACCGGGGGCAAGTGGCGCTACCGTGGGCATTAGCTTCCAGTGTGTCATCACGAGCCGGGGTGCCTGGGGCGCCGATCTGGTATAGACATGAGACTGGGCGTGGTTGAATGCGCGACAGGGCAAGCCTGGCGGGTATCGGCGTGTGCACGTCCGAGAGATAACAGCCGTAAGGCGCTGGAGGATTCGTGGATCTGAAGCTCGACCACCACAGCAAGGACGGGATCGAGATCGTCGACGTGGAAGGCGAGATCGACGTCTACACCGCGCCGCGCCTGCGTGAACTGCTGATCGAGCTGGTGAACAGTCGCTTCTACCAGCTGGTGGTGAACATGGAGAAGGTCGAGTTTCTCGACTCGACCGGCCTTGGCGTGCTCGTGGGCGGCCTCAAGCGGGTCCGCGCGCATGACGGGTCGCTTGACCTGGTATGTACGCAGGAGCGCATCCTGAAGATCTTCAGGATCACCGGCCTGACCAAGGTCTTTGGCATACACGACACCGTCGACGAGGCCATCGCGGCCAGGCGGTCGGAGAAATAGGCGGCGGCGTAGTCCCGACATGGCAACGGTCGAGCTGAGCTTTACCCCCTTGCCCGCCCACGTGCGGACAGCGAGGCTGGTCGCTACCGCGGTCGCGCGGCGCAGCGGGGTTGACGAGTCGCTGCTGGACGAGGTCAGGCTGGCGGTTGGCGAGGCATGCTCGCGGGCCGTCGAGGAGCACCAGCTGCACTGCCCGGCCGAGCCGGTCCGGCTGGCCCTGAGCGATATGGCGGACCGGTTCGAGGTCGAGGTCACCGACAACTGCGCGCGCGATTCCGCGAAGCTGGCCGGCGTCGGCCTGGAAAGCACGGCAGGCATGGCTGGGGCGGCCGGCATGCAGGCCGGACTGGGTTTCGCCGTGATCGCCGGGCTGGCCGACAACGTCGAGATCAGCGAGACGGCCGAGGGTACGTGCATCCGGATGAGCTGGCCATCGGCCGGAGCCGTCCGCTAGCCGGAGCGGCCGTGCGCCCTGGTGACGGGAATTGAGCGAATCGCGGGCCAGCCGGTTATCGCCCGAGAGCGGCGCGGGTCCTGACGCGGATGCACACCACCCGCCGGGTGCAGGTAATCTCGGCCAGGGCAGTGTTGCGTTACGAAAACGTAGCGAAAGCACCTGGATCGGGGCCCGATTTACCATCCGCTTACCCGGATGCGTAGACTCCCGGCACCGTTGGTTGTCGTTTTCGGTGCCTCCGCTCAGGAGGCCGCCAGCAGCTAATGCCTCAGGGAGCGGCCACAGAGCACGCGCCCGGAACTAGCCTGGATCCCTGTCAAGGAGGACGGATGAAGGATCACCTCGCCCTGGCGGCAGGGTCGCCTACCGTGTCTGGCGGCAACCTGACCTGGGTGATCGTGGTTGCAGTGATCGCCTTGATGGCGTTGGCCGTCGCGGGCTGGCTGGTCAGGGATGTGCTAGCCGCGAGCCAGGGCTCGGCCAAGATGCAGGAGATCGCGAAGGCGGTCCAGGAGGGCGCGGCCGCCTACCTCAGGCGCCAGTTCCGCACGCTTGGCGTGTTCGTCGTGGTGATCTTCTTCGTCCTGCTGGCCCTGCCCGCTGACACCGCGGGCGTGCGCTGGGGCAGATCTGCCTTCTTCCTGGTGGGAGCGCTCTTCTCGGCGCTGACCGGCTTCAACGGTATGTCCCTGACGGTCCGCGGGAACGTCAGGGTGGCGGCTGCGGCTAAGGAGTCTGGTGAGCGGTCGGCCATGCGGATCGCGTTCAGGACGGGCGGCGTGGCTGGCATGTTCACCGTCGGCCTCGGGCTGTTCGGCGCGGCCATGGTCGTGCTCATCTTCAAGGGCAACGCGCCCGACGTCCTCGAGGGTTTCGGCTTCGGAGCGGCCCTGCTGGCCATGTTCATGCGCGTCGGCGGCGGCATCTACACCAAGGCCGCGGACGTGGGCGCGGACCTGGTCGGCAAGGTGGAGAAGGGCATCCCTGAGGACGACCCCCGTAACGCCGCGACGATCGCCGACAATGTCGGGGACAACGTCGGCGACTGCGCCGGCATGGCCGCCGACCTGTTCGAGTCCTACTCGGTGATGCTGGTCGCCTCGCTCATCCTGGGCAAGGTGGCATTCGGTGACTCTGGCCTGGTCTTCCCGCTGATCGTGCCGATGCTCGGCGTGATCACCGCGGTCATCGGCATCTTCTCGGTGGTGCCAAGGAAGAGTGACCGCAGCGGCATGAGCGCGATCAACCGCGGCTTCTTCATTTCCGCGGTCATCTCGCTTGTCCTGGTCATCGGGGCGGCATTCCTGTACCTGCCCTCCTCCTTCAGCGCCCTCAAGGGCGTCACCACCGCGTCCATCCTGCACCACAGCGGCGACCCGCGAGTGCTGGCGATCCTGTCCGTGCTCGTCGGCATCGTGCTGGCCAGCGCGATCCAGCTGCTGACCGGGTACTTCACCGAGACCAACCGCAGGCCGGTACGCGAGATCGGGGATGCGTCGGAGACGGGGGCGGCCACGGTCATCCTCTCCGGCGTGTCGACCGGCATGGAGTCGGCCGTGTACTCGGCGCTGCTGATCGGCGGAGCCGTCTACTGCGCCTTCCTCCTCGGGGGCGGCAACGCCACCATCTCCCTGTTCGCGGTCGCGCTGGCCGGCACCGGCCTGCTGACCACGGTCGGCGTTATCGTCTCGATGGACTCCTTCGGGCCGGTCACCGACAACGCCCAGGGCATCGCCGAGATGTCCGGCGAGGTCGAGGGCGAGGCCGCACAGGTCCTCACCCACCTGGACGCGGTCGGGAACACGACCAAGGCGATCACCAAGGGCATCGCGATCGCGACCGCGGTCCTGGCCGCGACTGCGCTGTTCGGCGCGTTCCGCACCTCGGTCGAGCAGGCGCTCGGCAAGGCGGCGGGCACCTTCAGCCTGTCCATCGACAGCCCGAACGACCTTGTCGGGCTCATCGTCGGCGCCGCCGTCGTGTTCTTGTTCGCGAGCCTGCTGATCCGGGCCGTCGGCCGGGCCGCCGGGCGGGTCGTGCTGGAGGTCAGGGAGCAGTTCCGCACCCACCCGGGGATCATGGACTATACCGAGAAGCCCGAGTACGGCCGGGTCGTCGACATCTGCACCGCCGACTCGCTGCGAGAACTGGCCACCCCCGGCCTGCTCGCCGTCCTGACGCCGATCGCCGTCGGGTTTGCCTTCGGCTACGGGCCGCTCGGATCGTACCTGGCCGGCGCAATCGCCGCGGGCGTGCTCATGGCCGTTTTCCTGGCCAACTCCGGCGGCGCCTGGGACAACGCCAAGAAGCTGGTCGAGGACGGGCATCACGGCGGCAAGGGATCTGAGGCACACGCGGCCACCGTCATCGGCGACACGGTCGGGGACCCATTCAAGGACACGGCCGGACCGGCCATCAACCCGCTGATCAAGGTGATGAACCTGGTATCGCTGCTGATCGCGACCAGCGTGGTGCAGCACAGCCACAACAACGGGTTCCGTGCGGCCGTGGCGATCGTGGCCGTGGCGATCGTGGTCGGAGCGGTCGTCGTCTCCAAGCGCCGCTCGAGCAGCATCGCCGTCAATGGCGCAGAGACCAAGGCGCCCGCCGACAGCGCGACCGTCTAGCGGACCGGGCTGGCGCACAAGCGGGGCCACGGCGGAACCCGCGCCGCTGGCTACCGCCGCCGTATTTGCGCAGCGTAATCCGCGCGGCGGGATGCAGTCGGCAGCCATCTAGCCGACGATGGTGGTCATGGAGGGAACCAGGCGGCTCATCGTCATGCGGCACGCCAAGGCGGGCGAACTTCCCGGCGGGCCGGACTTCGAGCGCGCACTGAAACCGCGTGGCCGCAGCGACAGCGCCGCCGCTGGCAAATGGCTTCGGGCGAACGGCTACCAGCCGGATGCGGTGATCTGCTCGGCCTCCAGGCGCACCCGGCAGACGTGGCAGTACGTGTCAGAAGCACTCGGCACGCCGGCCGAGTTCACCGCCGAGCAGCGGCTCTACGCGGCCGATGCCGACGAGGTCATCGAGATTATCGGAGAGACGCCCGCTGACGTTGCCACCCTGCTGTACATCGGCCATAATCCGGCCGCCGCGGGTACGGTCGCCATCCTCACCGGGCAGGAACCGCCCTTTCCGACTGCGGCGATCGCGGTCATCGGCGTGGCTGGGACCTGGGGCGAGCTTGGCGCCGGCGCGGGCGCGCTGCTGGCAACCTGGATTCCGGGGCACTAGCGGCCGCGACGGCGACCGCCCGTCGCCTAGTGACGCTGCTGGGCCAGGGCCGCATCCTCCGCGTCCGCGGCCTCGACATCCTCCCTCGATATCCCGAGCAGGTACAGGATCACATCGAGTTGCGGGACGCTCACCGAGGTGTCAGCAACGCTGCGGACGGCGGGCTTGGCATTGAACGCGATTCCCAGCCCGGCGGCGGAGATCATGTCCAGGTCGTTAGCGCCGTCGCCGACCGCCACGGT
>JASHUE010000465.1:0-2848 GCA_030040195.1 Streptosporangiaceae bacterium
GCGCTGCCGGCCCAGCACGCTGAGGGCGAGGCGCAGACCTGGGGCCCGATCGCCTCGCGGCTGGCCGGCCGGCTCTGCACCGCGCCGGTGCCCGATGGTCTGACCAGCGTGATCGGTGTGGCGATGGTGCTGGTAGCCGACCACGAGCTGGCCGCCTCGACGCTCGCGGCCAGGGTCGCGGCGTCGATGCGGGCCGACCCGTACGCAGTGGTCGCGACCGGTCTGGGCGCCATGGGCGGCGCGCTGCACGGCGGCGCGGCGCTCGGCGCCGAGCTGATGCTGAGCTCGGCGCAGTCACCGGCCGACGTTCCCGGGGTGGTCGGCGACCGGCTCCGGCGCGGCGAGCGATTGCCGGGTTTCGGACACTTTGTCTACAAAGGCGGTGACCCGCGGGCCAACCTGCTGCTCCAGGTCATCGCGGAGTTCGCGGCCGGGTCGCCGCGGCTGGAGGTCGCCGAGGCCGTGATCGCCCAGGTCCGGCGGCGGGCGTTGCCTGAGCCGAACATCGAGTTCGCGCTCGCGGTTCTCGCCGACGTGGCGGGGATGATCCGCGGGGCCGGCGAGGCCATCTTCGCCACCGCACGAACCGCGGGCTGGCTGGCGCATGCGCTTGAGGAATATGAGCGTAATATTCCTATTCGCCCGCGTGGCGTCTACGTCGGGCCCTCGGCCCGCCTGTGACGTGTGCGGCGTGGGTGAGGCGGGCACAGGAGTTCACAGATGATTGAGATAGTCGCGATCGACACGCCGTCGCTGGGCGACCGGGGGTATCTCGCCACCGACGGCGCGGTCGCGCTCGTAGTCGACGTGCAGCGGGACTTCGACCGGGTCGCGGACCTGGCCGCAGACCGCGGCGTCGTGATCACGCATGTGTTCGAGACGCACGTGCACAACGACTACATGACCGGCGGGCTGGCGCTGGCCCGGGCGGTCGGCGCGCAGTACATGGTCAACGGGGCGGACCCCGTGCGGTTCCACCGCACGCCGGTCAGCGACGGCGACGTGGTCGACGTGGGCGGCATGCGCGTCCAGGCGATCGGCACGCCGGGCCACACGTTCACACACCTTGCTTACTCGCTGGCAGACGGGGCCTCCGGCGAGGTGCTGGCCGTGTTCACCGGCGGCTCGCTGCTCCAGGGCTCGACCGGCCGGACCGACCTGCTCGGGCCCGAGCACGCCGAGTCGCTGAGCCGCGCTCAGTACGGTTCGGCCCGCCGGCTGGCGGCCGAACTGCCCGGGGGCACCGTGATCTGCCCGACCCACGGATTCGGGAGTTTCTGCGCCGCCACTCAGGCCAGCCCGGTCGCGGGACGATCCACCATCGCGCAGGAGCGATTCGGGAACCCGGCGCTGACCATGAGCGAGGCGGACTACGTGCGGGAGCTTCTCGAGGGCCTGGACGCCTACCCGGCCTACTACGCGCACATGGGGCCCGCCAACCTGGACGGTCCGGCCGCGCCCGACCTCTCGCCGCCGCGGCTGGCTGCTCCCGGTGAGCTGCGCCGCCGGATCGAGGCCGGCGAGTGGGTGGTGGACCTGCGAGCACGCGCGGCGTTCGCAGCGGGGCACCTGCCCGGATCGCTGA
Organism: Streptosporangiaceae bacterium; assembly: GCA_030040195.1. Lineage (GTDB taxonomy): Bacteria > Actinomycetota > Actinomycetes > Streptosporangiales > Streptosporangiaceae > JAJYUU01. The sequence continues at coordinate 1,586 of JASHUE010000465.1, forward strand.
ACTTCGAAGCTGGCACGAGCATGGCCACCTACCTCGGCTGGCTCATCCCGTGGGGAGCGCCCTTGACCCTGGTCGCGGACTCCCCGCAGGCCGTAGCCGAGGCGCAGCGCGAACTGTGCCGCATTGGCATCGACAAGATCTCAGCAGCCGCCTCGGGCCCGGTCAGGGCGTGGGCGGCAGGGGAGCGGCTGAGCTCGTTCCCGACGGCCGACTTCGCAGCGCTCACCCTGCAGCAGGGGAACGACGGGCTCCTCGTGCTCGACGTCCGCCGCGATGCGGAGTGGCGTAGCGGACACATCGAGGGCGCTCTGCACATCCCGCTGCACCAGCTCGCTGGACGGATGGGCGAGATCGGAGACGGCGAGGTCTGGGTGCACTGCCAGAGCGGCTACCGGGCCGCGATCGCGGCGTCCATGCTGGCCGCTCGGGGCCGGCGGGTGGTCGCGATCGACGGTGAGTTCAGCGTGCCGGCGTCTGACGACGGGGCCCCGGCGGCCGAGGCCAGGCGCGCCCGGGGGTTAGGGCTGGCGGCCGCGAGCCGAGGTCGCATTCACCCGCCGGTCGGAGCGGGCCGGCACCAGGGAATCAGACCGGTGCGGGTTCAGTTAAGCCAGGCAAGACTCACCTGCTGGGAGCAACCATGCCCGTCCGCCGCCTGAATCACGCCGTCTTGTACGTCAAGGACCTGGCCGCCAGCGTCGACTTCTACACGTACGCCCTCGGGTTCGAGGTACGGACGGAGATTCCCGGCCGGGCTGCCTTCCTGCGCGCCAAGGACACGGCCAACGATCACGACCTCGGCCTGTTCTCGGTGCCTGAAGGGCACCTGCCCGTCGGGCCATATATCGGCCTGTATCACCTGGCCTGGGAGGTCGGCACGCTGGGCGAGCTGATCGAGGCTCGCGAGCGGCTGGCGGCCAGGGGAGCGCTGGTGGGCGCGAGCGATCACCGGGTGTCCAAGTCCCTGTACGCCAAGGACCCGAACGGCATCGAGTTCGAGGTCATGTGGCGAGTCCCCGCGGAGGACTGGGAGCAGGAGATGAAGTCCGGCGCGATGATCGGGCCGCTGGATCTGGAGGCCGAGATCGCTCGCTGGGGGGAGCGAGTGACCGGAGCCGCGGCCGGCTCGGTGACCTGAGCCCGCCGACCGTTAGGCGGCCTGACTCACCGCCAGCGGCGGGCGCGGCTAGCCGGGCAGTGCCGGCCGGGCTGGCCCGGCCGAGTCGCCCGGTTTCGTGCTGACCTCGATCGTGCCCTTATAGC
>JASHUE010000466.1:0-4523 GCA_030040195.1 Streptosporangiaceae bacterium
TCCCCGCGGTAGACGTAGCTGGTGAGCCGGATCGGCCGGTCGGCGCTGTATGAGGTTCTGTTGACGACCACGACAGGGGTCCCGCTCGGGAGTTGGAAGAAAGCGAACTCCCGCCCGTCGGGCATCCTTGAGCCGATCTCGTCCACGAATCCCTGCTGCCGATGACCGAGCTCGGCCAGCATGCGGATGCTGCCACCCTCGATCGCGCCTGCCTGCTGCAGCGCGGTGCCGCCGACCAGGTCGGTGGGGTAGTACGAGTTGATCAGCTGCCAGGGCACATCCCCGATGTAGTACTGGGAGTGCCTGATCACGACCGGGTCACCGGCCCGGATCCCGAGTTTCTCCGCCACGTCCGGGTCGGCCTGCCCGGTCTCGACCACGAGCCTGGCCATCTCGGACTCGTCGGCGGCTGGGCTGACCACGGGCAGCCCGGCCGACGCATGCTGCTCGTCTGGCGGAGCCTTGACCCTGGACAGCAGGGCGGTGAACGGCTTGGCGGGCTCGTGCACGAAGGTGCCGAGGCCCTGGCGGCTCTCCACGAGTCCCTGATTGGTCAGCAGCGCGATCGCCAGCCGGGCCGTGTTGCGGGACGCGTCGTACTGGGCGGCAAGATCAGGCTCACTCGGCAGGCGCTGGCCAGGGGCTAGCGCTCCGCTGCCGATCTGGGCCCGAAGCTGGTCAGCAATCTGCTGGTACTTGGGCTGAGCCATTGTGCGCCTCGCTCCGTCTCACTACATAGGGAAGGATTACCTGTCCAACTTGTTTCAAACAGCCAACTCATTGGTATGAGCTGTATGGGTGGTAGTGGGAGCGTAACGCGGACCATCCGGGCGGCGGCGGATCAACTCGCCGGCGTGAGCACCGCGTTCGGGGAAGGCGCACCAAATGATCATCTTGTTAGTAATTGCCGCCGCGATCGTCGCCGGCGTACCGCTGGTGGCGGTGGTACTGGTCACGATCGCGAGCCTGCGCGAAGACGCCGGCCGCACGCTGACCAGCCGCGCCCCGAACTGGATCGACGCAGCCGCTCGCCGTCTGCTCAGCTTTCAGACAGGCAGGCCCCCGCGTCGAGGCGTCAAGCGGGGGCCCCGGCGGCGCCCGGCGGGCAAAGAGGAGGCCACCCGGCCGTTGACCGGTCCGCGGGCCTAGCCACGGGGCGCTGCCCGGGCACAGGGGTGGCAGGCTAGCGCGCGACCAGCCGGCCGGCTGCCGGCCCACAGGCAGCCGGCATGGTCGGCATAGGCAGGTTCATACAACGACCCTGGATTATGCGGGGAACGAGGTGTGTCCGGGGCTGAGCCGGCCGCCCGCGCCAGCCGGCACGGCCACGTCCATAGGGTGGGCCGGCCCACGGTCGCCCGAAGGCTAGCTGTGGCCCGGCGAGAATACGGGCTACCCTGCGATCATGCGCGTTGCCCTCTGCCAGATCCCGATCAGTTCGACGCCCGAGGTAAACCTGGACCGCGTCCGGGCCGCGGTAACCGAGGCGGCCGCGAGCGGCGCTCGGCTCGCGGTGTTTCCCGAGGGAACCCACATCCGGTTCTCGGCCGACCTGCGCGCCGCGGCCGAGCCGCTCGACGGGCCGTTCTGCCGCGGCCTGTCTGACATCGCGAGGTCAGCGGGCGTCGCGGTGGTCGCGGGAGTCTTCGAGGCGGCACCGGACGGCCGGGCCTACAACACGGCCGTCGGCTTCGACACCGATGGCCGACTGGCGGCCGCGTACCGGAAGATCCACCTCTTCGACGCCCTTGGGCACCGCGAATCTGACAACGTGGCGCCCGGCTCGGCGCCGGTTGTCGCCGAGCTAGCCGGCCTTCGGGTCGGCTTCCTCACCTGCTACGACGTCAGGTTCCCCGAGCTGGCCAGGGCTCTGGCCGCGAGCGGATCGGAACTGCTGGTGATTCCCGCGGCGTGGGCCAGCGGAACGTTCAAGGAAGAGCACTGGGTAACGCTGGTACGAGCGCGGGCGATCGAGAACACGATCTGGGTCGCGGCCGCGGGTCAGGTGCCCGACGAGGCCGAGCCCGCCACCCGCGCACCAACCGGCGTCGGCCGCAGCATGCTCGTCGACCCGATGGGAGTCGTCCGACTGGACCTCGGCCCGGCCGCCGCGATCGCGACCAGCGACGTTGAGACGCACTACACCGACTCCGTCCGCGGCATCCTGCCGTCACTGGCGAACCGGCGCGAGGATGTCTTCCCGACCGGGCGGGTGCTCGCTGCCACGACGGTCGCGGCAGAGGCGGTCCGGCCCGGCTAGAACTTACTCGGGCGCGCGGCGGCCGCTGGCGGCCCGGCGCCGACGGTAGGCCCAGGCCGCCACCCCAAGCACCACGATCACGGCGATCGCGATGGCAAAGCCGGTGCCGATGCGGCTCGCGACCACCGCATAGGCCGAGCCCGCGAGATAACCGACGAGGCAGTAACCGATGCCCCAGATGAGGCCGCCGAGGACGTTATAGACCGTAAAGGTGCGGTACCTGACGTGGGCAGCCCCGGCTGCGGCCGGCATGAGCGCGCGTACCACGACGACAAAACGACCCGCCAGGACCGCGGCGCCGCCCCGCCGGCGCAGCACCGCCCTGGCTCTATCCACGCCGCCCTGAACCCGGCGCAGCGGCCTGACCGCGAAGAGCCGCTCCCCCATCCGGCGCCCGATCTCGTACCCGACAAACGGCCCGGCGACGGCGGCGACCACGACGATGATGATCAGCACTGGCAGCGAGAGGTGCCCCCGGCTGGCCAGGAAGCCGCCGATTACCACGGCGATCTCGCCGGGCAGGATGAAGCCGAGGAACACCGCTGTTTCGCCGAAGACGAGCGCCGCGATGACCAGATAGGCCACCCAGCCGCTCAGGTGCGTCAGACCGCTCGCCAGGGAGCTCACGAATGCCATCCTCCCCCGCCCCGACCAGTGCTTTGGCCGGTTGGCCCAACCGGGCCCGTGCCTGCAGACTCTTGCGCGCTACCGTCGTGATCTAGTAGGAAAACCATGCGCCGACCGCGATGCGCGCCGGGAAGGAGGCAGGGGTGCACAGCTCATCCCAGCCGCTTCCGCTAGGACCACCTAACGGCGGTTTCACTCGCCAGCAGGGCAGCATCTCCGGCCGGGTCAGCATGGACGGCTCGACCGGCTTCCCGGCTGAGCCAGGGCGCTATCACCTGTACGCCTCGTACGCGTGCCCGTGGGCGCATCGCGCCCTTATCGTCAGGCGGGTGCTTGGCCTCGATCGCGTAATCGGGCTGAGCGTGACCGATCCGGTCACCAGCGAGCACGGCTGGCGCTTCCCCGACGAGAGCGGCGGCAGGGACCCGGTGACGGGCGCGAGGTACGTGTCCGAGTTGTACCTCGCGGCCGATCCCGGCTACGCCGGGCGGTTCACCCTGCCCGTGCTCTGGGACACCAGGACGCAGCGGATCGTGACTAACGACGCTGCGCAGGTCACCGTGCAGATGGAGACCGAATTCGCGGCGTTCCACCGGCCGGGCGCACCGGACCTGTACCCGGCGCCGATGCGCCGCGACATCGACGCGCTGGCGATGCTGATCTACCACACGGTCAACAACGGGGTCTACAAAGCTGGCCTTGCGACCACCCAGGCCGCCTACGAAGAAGCGTTCGACGCGCTGTTCACGACGCTGGACGCGCTGGAAGAGCGCCTGGCCCGGCGGCGCTTCCTGCTCGGCGGCCAGGTGACCGAGGCGGACGTGCGGCTGTTCCCGACACTGGCCCGCTTCGACGCCGTCTACTACCTGCTCTACAAGTGCAACCTGCACCGGCTCGCGGACTACCCCCAGCTGTGGGGGTACGCGCGCGACCTGTATCAGCGACCTGGCTTCGGAGACACGACCGACTTCGTGCAGATCAAGCGGCACTACTACCAGTCGCAGAGCTGGAGCAACCCGTCAGGGATCGTGCCCAAGGGCCCGTTCGTGAGCTGGCTGGAGCCGCATGGCCGGGACCGGATGACCGGCTAGGACTCGGCATCCACCGATCATCGATCAGCAGCCCGGCCGACCACTACGCTGCCGCAAGGCCTGGGGCCCCAGCCGGTAGCCTTGGAAGTGCGAATAATCCCAGCCCACATCTGGAAGAGGCGATATCGCCGTGTCTGCTGAGTCCCCGCGCGGGTCCGCGGATCTCACCGTGTCATCCCCCACCAACGAGTCCACCACCGGCGCCACCGCGGACGAGGCCCCGTCGCCGGGGAATGGCGCGCCCTCGAGAGCCGATTTCGGGCCGAATCAGTGGCTAGTGGACGAGATGTACCAGCGGTATCTCGCCGACCCCGGCTCCGTTGACCGGGCATGGTGGAGCTTCTTCGCCGACTACCAGCGCGGCCCGGATGCACCTAGTTCGCGGGCCGGAAGGCTTGCAGGATCGCAGCCAGCGCAGCCGAACGGATCCGCTCAGGCCATCGCGTCAACCGGGCCGGGCACGAGCGCCCCGACCGCCGACGGCGCTCGGGTGGCCCAGCCCGCGGCGCCAGCGCCAGCGCGCACCGCACAGCCCGGCACAGTCC
>JASHUE010000467.1:0-4570 GCA_030040195.1 Streptosporangiaceae bacterium
CCGCCCCCAGCCACGGCCGCCCCCAGCCACGGCCGCCCCCAGCCAAGGCCGTCGCCAGCCAAGGCCGTCGCCCGCAGCGCGCACGGGCCGCGCGCTGAGGCCACGGCACGCACCCGGTACCGACCAGTCGGTGTCATTAGGATTGGGCTGTGGCGTACTTACACGACTTGACTGCGCTGGAGCAGGCCGCCGCGATCCGCGATGGCGAGCTCAGCCCAGTCGAGCTGGTCATCCACTACGTGGAGCGGATCCATACCCTCGGAGACGAGCTTGGCGCCTTCGTGACGCCGACCCCAGATCTCGCCGTCGCCCAGGCCAAAAAGGCCGCAGACCTGGCTCGTACGGGCGGCGACGACCTTCCGCCGCTGCTCGGCGTGCCAACGGCGATCAAGGACCTGACGGTCACGGCCGGTACGCGGACCACGTTCGGCTCCCGGCTGTACGCCGACAACGTCCCCGACATCGACGCGAACTCGGTCACGCTGCTGCGCGAGGCCGGCACGATCAGCCTCGGCAAGACCAACACGCCCGAGTTCGGCACGTGCTGCTACACCGACAACGACGTGGTCGGCCCGGCCCGGTCGCCGTGGGACACCGCGTGCAACGCGGGCGGATCGAGCGGCGGGGCGGCTGCGGCGGTCGCGGCCGGGCTGCTGCCCTTCGCCCATGGCAGCGATGGCGGCGGCTCGGTGCGGATTCCGGCCAGCGTGTGCGGGCTCGTCGGGCTCAAGCCATCGCGCGGCAGGATCAGCGTCGGACCAGCCGACGGCGAGAGCCCTGGGCTCTCGATTCAGGGCCCGATAGCCAGGACGGTCAGGGACGCGGCCGCGATGCTCGACGCGATGGCTAGGCCGATGCCAGGCGACGCCTACTGGGCGCAGCCTCTGCCGCCGGGCCAGACGTTCCTCCAGTACGCCGACCGGGAGCCGGGCAGGCTGCGGATCGGCCGGTACGCAACGCCAGCCAACGGAACTGTTCCGGCTCCCGAGTGCGTGGCCGCCTGGGAGGACGTCTCGGCGCTGCTGGCCGAACTCGGCCACGACGTGGAGGACATCGACCTGCCGTTCAGCCCGGGGATCCTCGACTGTTTCAACACCGTCTGGGGGGTGAAGGCGCTCGACACAATTGCCGATGAAGCAGGCGAGCAGCTCCTGCGGCCTATCACCAGGGCCTGGCGCGCGTACGGGCGGACCAAGAGCGGCACCGACTATGCCAGCGCGATGAAGACCATGCAGGTCGAGGCGCGCAGGTCCCTGGTCACAACGGCCGCCTACGACGTCATCCTTACCCCGACGCTCGGCCTGCCGCCGCAGCCGGTGGAGTTCTTCTCTGAAGACGGCGAGCCGCTGGACAACCTGCGCAGGCAGGGCGCGTTCACGCCGTTCACCGGCGTCTACAACATGACCGGCCAGCCCGCGATCAGTCTGCCGCTGCACTGGGCCGCCGCAGGCGTGCCGATCGGGGTGTCGCTGATTGGCCGGCCGGCGGGCGAAGGCCCGCTGATCTCCCTCAGCGCGCAGCTGGAGGAAGCGAGGCCCTGGGCCAACCGCAAGCCCGCCTGCTGGTAACTGTCACCACGCCACGCGCCGGTGACGGGCACCACGCCCTACCCGCCGGTGACTGCAGAAGGCCAGACGCCCAGGCCGCCCAGCAGCAGCTTGCTGTACTCCTCACCTACCTGCAGCGACGTGAGCGGGCCATCCGGCCGATACCAAGCGCCGATCTGATTGACCGCGCTCAGGTAGTAGTGCACAACGACGTCGGCCGGTACCTCGGAGCTGAACGTTCCGTCGGCCATGCCCTCTTCCACCAGGGCCTTGAACTGATCGTGGTACGCGCGCCGTTCCGCCCTGATCTGTGTCTGGCGGTCCTCGGGCAGCATGTGCAGGGACCGGAAGAACACGATCATGTCGTCAAGGTTGTCCAGGCTGCTGACCACGACGTCGATCGCGGCGGCCCGGAGCCGCTCCTCGGGCGTGCCCGATCCCTTGACGATGTCGTTCAGGCGGGTGGTCTGCATCGTCAGCAGCTGGTGATAGACCTCGTAGAGCAGGTCGTCCTTGGAGCCGTAGTAGTGGTACATGGCGCCCTTGGTTACCCCTGCGGCGTCGACTATGTCCTGTACCGACGTGCCTTCGAACCCGTTCCGCGCGAACAGCCGGGTCGCGACGCGCAGCAGTCGCTCCTTAACCGGCCGCCCCGCGCTGGCACGTGGTGATCCAGCGGATTCCTTCTGCCTCACCGCCATGTCGCGCGCTCCGGAATCATCCCCTGCCGGCTGGCCCCATACCGTCCGGTCGGTCTTAACGTAGGCATGGTTACGCGCCGGGTCAACTCCTCATGACCGGGACCTGTTCCGGCACGCGGCTACGGCTGCTCCCCCATCGCCAGTTGGTTGAGGCGAACGATCACCTGCTGCATCTCGTAGCCGGGCCGGAAGCGCCGCGGCCCGGTGCCACCCTGCTGCCACGGCCGCGGACCCGACAGCGGCCGGTACTCCAGGCCGGCGGCGTCCAGCCTGCCCAGATGCGCACTCACGCGATCCCGCAGCGGGGTGCCGCCAGCGTTGTCATCCTCCCAGGCCACCGCCGCGCCCGACCACGCGACATCGGCCAGCGCGCAGGCCCTGGGGAAGATCATGTACTCCAGTGCCCGACCATCCCTTATGTACTCGGTCCATACCTGGAACTGCGTGCCGAGCACCCGCGACCGCGCTGCGTCCGGCCAGTCCGCGGGCACCGGGGAGAACGCGGCGACATCCTGGATACGCAGTGGCCCGCCGATCCCGAGGGGCTCGGACCCACTTCGTTCCTGGTAGTAATCGAAGTAGGTGGGGAACACAGGTGTGACCACCACGTCATGGCCGGCCATGGCGGCGTCTTTCGCGATCGGCATGCCGCGCCATGCCATGACGATGGTGTCCTCGCGCAGCCCCGTGCGCGCGCCGACGGTGCTGGTGAAGCCCTCGTCCCAGACCACCGTGCGGGCGCCGAAGTCGGCCGCCAGCGAGTCGGCAATGTCGCGCAGGAACGCTGCGTGCAGGTCTTCGGCCGTATCCAGGTGGCGCTCGCGGCGGTAAGCCTCGATCCGCGGATCGGCTCGCCACGAGTCCAGCACGCACTCGTCGCCGCCGATGTGCACGTAGCGGGCCCCGGTCGCGCCGACCACCTCACCGAGGATCTCGATGATCGCCGCTCGCGCATCCGGAAGCGGCGAGATGAGGTTCGGCAGGATTCCCCAGTCGGCGCTGACCTGGTAGCCGCCGCCGGGAGGCTCCCCCGCGCCGAGTTCGGGCAGGGCCGCAAGAAGGGCCGCGCTGTGGCCAGGCAGGTCGATCTCCGGCACGAGGGTCATCATCCTGTCGGCCGCGAAACTGGCGGTCTCGGCCAGGTCGTCCAGGGTGAAATAGCCGCCGTACGGGATTTCCTCGTAGACTCGCGGCTCCTCCCGGTTCAGGCTGATCCGGGTCCGAGCGCGGTGGGACCCGATCTCGTGCAGCGCGGGGAACCTGCGGCTCTCGATCCGCCAGCCTTGATCGTCGGTCAGGTGCAGGTGCAACCGGTTGATCTTGAGGGCGGACAGCCCGTCGATGAGCCCGAGTAGCTCGCGCTTGGTCGAGAAATGCCGAGACACATCGATATGCGCGCCACGCCAGGCCAGCGCGGGCCCGTCCTCGATGTCGGCCGCCGGGAGCCGCCACGACCCGGCCGCGGTGGCGAGTGGTGCCGCGCGCCAGGCGTTATCGGGCAGCAACTGCCGGAGGGCCTGCGCGGCATAGAACGCGCCGGCCTGACCGCCCGCGGCGATGCTTACGCCGTCCGTGCCGATATCTAGCCGGTAGGCCTCCGCGGCGATGTCCGCGACTGCGTGCACCGTGACGCTGGGACCGCTGCCGTCCTGTCTCGCCTGCTCCGCGGTCCGGCGCTCCGGCCATGGGATCGCGTTAATTACCCGGCTGACTGCTGCGGCCGCGGCTTCTGCCCCGGCGCCGACGCCCGTCCGGACGGCGGGACGAGCGGTCAGCCTTAGTTCGCCCGGCTTGCGCTGCACGGTCCTGGGCTGCGGAACGAGGGTGGCAAGGCGGTCGTCCATCGGCGTCCTTGAAGTGGAAGTCTGACTCCGGCGGGGGCTCCGGGCCTGGCTCCGAACACTAACAGCCGATCAATAGGGGAACGGGCTCACCCATACGGCACTGTTCACCGCCTCGGACTCGGGGCCGGCGGCATCCATGCCACGGCGGCCGGTCCGGGCCTCGGGCTGGGCCCGGACGTGCGAGCCGCCAAGCCTGCGGCGGGGCTCGGGTACCCAGACTGCGCTAAGGTATGTACGCCCGTCGTGCGAGCGGACGGGCGATTGGTACCGGGACGTAGCGCAGCTTGGCAGCGCACTTGACTGGGGGTCAAGGGGTCGCGGGTTCAAATCCCGCCGTCCCGACGATTTTTCGAACGGCGCGGGGACCATATGGGAACCAGCTGGGAATGATCATGGCTGGTTGACCTGGAGGCTGGAGAGCAGCGCGTCCAGAACGGCCACAGGTGAGTGCGGGCTGATCGCAGCCCTGGCGGCGAGC
>JASHUE010000468.1:0-4828 GCA_030040195.1 Streptosporangiaceae bacterium
GAGGCGGCCAGCCTGGTGACCGACCGGGGCCGCCACCTGACGGCGGGGGGCCCGGGCCCGAAGGCGAGTCCTGCGTGACCCGGCTGGAGCGGCGCTGCCGCTGGCTACTGCGCGCCTACCCCGCCTGGTACCGGCGCGAGCGGTCCGGGGAAATGCTCGACACCCTGCTGGAGGCCAGCCTGCCCGGCCGCAGATGGCCTTCCGTCCGCGACGCGCGGGCACTGATGATCGGGGGCCTGCGGGTCCGAGGCTGGACCTGGCTGCTGTCGATGCTGTGGGTGGGAGCGGGCGTGGTCATCACTGGCTACTTGTTCTATGTCACCACCAAGCCGTTCAGCTGGGCTGACGTGACCTCCGGGATCGAAGGGTGGAGCTCAGATCCCGTGGCTGTGCAGATCGGCGTAGTCCTGGCGCAGGTCGCAGGGCTGGCTCTCCCTCTCCCGGTGCTGATTGCCGGGTTCATCAGGCTTCGCGGCTGGCGGCCGGCCAACTGGCTCCGCGCGACCGCGTGGACAGGAGCGTGGATTGCGGGCGCCGCTCTCATGGCCCAGGCCAGTGCCTGGGGGCAATACCCAGAGGGGAGCTGCCCCAATAGTTATCAGAACGGTATGGTTTGCCCTATTCCCAGCCCTGCCGTGGTGAGCTGGGGAGAGCTGCCGATCTGTGCCGCGTGGCTGGTGCTCGGGGCCGTGATGACCTGGATACTGGCGGTACCGGCCCGCCATTCGGACGTACCCAACACCAGCAGCCGAGCCAGCGGCAAAGCTAGCCGACGGCCGGCCGGTGCCGGTGATTTGCAAACGTAGAGCCCGTGCCCGCAGCGTGCCCGAAGTACAGGGTAAAGACGCGTCACCACAGTCGCTCGCGTTGCGGTGGTTGCTGCACTGCCAAGGCAGCCGAGCGTCCGATTTCCGGGAGGGTTGCTGGTCCAGCAGGGGGCCGGCGGTTAACGCCCTGCCCTGACCAGCAGTTCCATCAAGGGCAGCAAGCCGACCGCAGAGCCGCGTCCAGATCAGCCTTGGCCGATCAGCTCGTAGGCGGTCGCGGTCCCGGGAATGCCGCCACCGTGATAGTTCTGCACCCGCCACGTGCCGGTGATGCTGATCGTGCCGGCCCCGCCTGGCTGAGAGAACGAGCCTTGCCAGGACGACAGCTGGATCACTGCATAGCCGGAGCACTCGCCGTCGTTCTGCGCGCACCAGAGGGCTGAGTGCACCGGGTCGCCAGTCAGCACCAGCTGGGGGGGCGCGTCGGAGGAGGTTGGCGCAATCCCGCACGCGCCGTATTCGGGCCCGTCGCAGATTACGCTGAGACGGACTTTCTGGTCGACGTGCTGGCCGAGGAATGCCGAGAAGGTGGCTGCGGTGGCGTTGTCCGCCAGGTTGCCGGAGAAGCTCGGCGGGCCGGCAGGCTTAACGAAATTGTAGATGGCGATGATGCTGGCGATGACGCCAAGCACGCCCGCAAAGATCGCTAAGACCTGCCCTAGCCGACTCCTTCTCTTCCGCCTGGCGTCCGCACCTGTCTTCCGGGCAGCGGTAGCGTCTTGGCCGGTCGGCCCGCTCCCGGCTGCTCCCGTCACGGGCCCTCCCCGATGTCCTTCACCCGCCAACGGGCTGCTCACGGTGCTACGGCGATTGGACGCACTGCAGCTGGTACCGGTTGACATCAGAGACTGGGCGCGACTCGCCGGCCCGAGGTGCACGAGCACAGTCCTATCCGGCCTGGCACCGGCGCGCGCGGGCCGGGGAGATGCTGGGCACCCTGGGTCCATGCACGTGTCCGAGATCCCCACCTACGCCACAATTCCTTGCTGGGTGGGTGAACCCGGCGTGGTCATAAACGCCGGCTACCTGGGCGGGGCGGCATGGCTGCTGCTGAGTGTCCCGGTGCTAATCACCGGGATAGTGCGGCTGCGGCGAACTGACCGGGCCGGCCTGTGGCCCACTGTCTGGATTGCAGGCCTTCTGCTCATGATCCCGATCGCGGGCTGGCACACTTCCGCGCCAGCGGTCATGAGCGGTAACTGCTGGGAAGGCTCGGGGTGCGCACTTGCCGGATACCGCTACGCGGTCGTGAGCTGGTGGGAGCTGGCGGTCCTGGCCGGGTGGCTCGCGCTCGGAGCCTCGATGACCCTGATCCTGGCCAGGACGGCTCCGTCTCGTGTCGCGTTCCCGATGGGACGGTCACAGGTACGTAGCCAGGGTCAGCCCGGGCACTGATCGACCGACGATGACCTGTACCATGCCTGGCTGGAGTTCGGCTGGCAAGGCCGGGCTCGGCCTCGTCAGGGCCGCCTGCGCCTGCGGCGGCGGCGGCCGCCGGGCCGGTAGTGTCGCGGAGAGCGCCTCACCTGGCAGGAGCGGTCTTGGAGCGACTGGACAATCCCGTTCGCAATTACGCGTGGGGGTCGGCGGCTGACATTCCCGAGTTCCTGGGCGTCGAGCCAGGGGCGGGGCCTGTCGCCGAGCTGTGGATAGGCGCGCACCCCGACTCCCCGTCGCGGGTATCAAGGGACGGTACCGCGCGGTCCCTTGCCGAGGTGATCGGGGCGCAGCCGGACGCCGCCCTCGGGGCCCGGCTGATCAGCCGCTTCGGACCCAGGCTCCCGTTCCTGCTGAAAGTCATCTCGGCCGCCCGCAACCTCTCGCTGCAGGTGCACCCGGACAAGGAATACGCCACCCGCGCCTACGCGGCCCAGGAGCAGGCGCCAGGCGGGCCGCGTGACTACACAGACGCCAATCACAAGCCGGAGATCATCTGCGCGCTCCGCGACGGCTTCGCAGGACTGGATGGGTTCCGGCCGCTGCCGGGCACCCGCGCGCTGCTGGCTGAGCTGGATGTGCCCGGCCTCAGCTGGCTTGCCGCCAGCCTGGGCGACGCTGACCCGGCGGCCAGCCTCCGGGAGGTCGTGACCAGCGCAGTGACCGGCCCGGCAGACTGCACCGCGGTGATCGCCGACGTCCGGGCCGCGTGCGAGCGGGTAGCCGGTGACGGCGGGCCGTGGGGGCTCGCCTGCGCGGCCTACGCCGTGGTCGCGGCCGCGTACCCGGCCGACCCAGGCGTGCTCGTGGCGCTCCTGCTCAACTACGTGGAGCTGGCGGCGAGCGAGGCCGTTTTCGTGGGCGCCGGCGTGCCGCACTGTTACCTGCACGGCTTCGGCGCGGAGCTGATGGCGTCCTCGGACAACGTGCTGCGCGCGGGACTGACCAGCAAGCGCGTGAACGTGCCAGAGCTGCTCCGGGTGCTGAACTTCACCCCCGCCGAGCCTGAGGTGCTGCGCGCTCAGCCGGAGCCTGACGGGATCGAGGCGGTCTACCGGACGCCGGTTGACGACTTCAGGCTTAGCCGGCTGGAACTGGATAGTGAGCGGGCAACGCTGCCAGCTGGCAGGCCGCAGATCCTGCTGTGCGTCGAGGGCACAGCCGAGCTGCACGACGCCGCAGGGACCGGCCTGGAGTTGCGGCGCGGCCGGTCGGTCTTCATCCAGGCCACCGAGAGCGGAGTGAAAATCGGCGGCAAGGCCACCGTGCTGCGGGCGACAACGGCATCCTGATCCCTCCGTCTGCTGGCAGCAGCCAGGCCGGGACCGCTTAGTGCTGGCCGCCTGCCAGCACCTCGCGGAGCCTGGCGGCGAACCCATCGGGATGGCTGCCGAACCCGCCGTGGCCACCGGGGAACCGCGCGGGCTGGCCACCGAGCCGCTCGGCCAGCGCGTGCGCGGCCTGGTAGACCATCTGCTCCGGCTTCGACTCATCGCCCACGCCCACCACGATGCGAGTGGAGCTCCGCTGCAGCGCCGCCAGGTCCGGCTCGTAGTTGCCGATGATCGGGATCAGCCGGCCGGCGAACAGATCCAGGTTGGCGCCCATCCGGGACCCCGCCGCCGCATCTTCCGGCGTCTGCTCGGTCCGCGCGGGCGGCCCGCCGTCGCCGAAGCCGACACCCTTCGTGAATATCTGCATGGCCGCGAACGTGCCATCGCTGCGGTAGGTCTCGCCGACCCGCTCGTTCAGCGCGTGATACCGCGCCGCGTCGGGCAGCAGTTCCGAGACAGGCGGTTCGTGTGCTACCAGCGTGCGCACCCGGCCCGGATACCTGGCGACAAGATCCAGGGCGTACGTCGCGCCGCCACTCGAGCCCAGCACGTCGGCCTGGTCAGTGCTCACCGCGTCCAGCAGCCGGTGGGCATCGTCGGCAAACAGCGCGACCGTCAGGTCATCCCACGATCCCTGCATCGGGCTTCGCGAGTTGCCGCGGCAGTCATACGTGACGACCGTGTACTTATCGGCGAGCCGATCGGCGATGTCCTTGAACCCGTCGGCGTCCATCGGTCCGCCCGGGATCATCAGCAGCACCGGGCCGGAGCCCCGCACCTCGTAGTACAGCGATGCGCCCGGCACCTGCAACGTCTCGGTCTTCATATTCTCCTCCTGCTGGCCCCGAGAGCCTGGACTCCCGGCCCGCCCGTACCTCATCGTTCCAGCTCCCGTGGCTTCGCGCCGGGCTGGTCACCGGTGTTGTGGGTTCCACGCCACCAGCGGCTGGTCAAGCCGATGAGTTGCCTCCATTGCCTTGTCCGCCCGAGCAACACGGGTCATCTGCGTCAGTGCAGTTCGTCTGGCTTGTTCATAAGCTCTAGCCATGAGGCGCCACTTCGCGAGAGCCGGTGCAGCGACAGCGGCGGCCGCCCTCCTGAGCCTGTTTGGCTACCTGACTGACTCTGCCAGTACGCACGGCAGACATGCGGCCTGGCCGTATGGCGTCTTCGCCGCCGTCATGGTCGCAGGTGTGATCGTCTACCTCGTCAGCCAAGACAGCGCCCCAG
>JASHUE010000469.1:0-4098 GCA_030040195.1 Streptosporangiaceae bacterium
CGGCTTTCGGATGACATGACGGTTTCTTTTCCTCGTAACGCTAACCAGGGCCGCCTGGCCAGGTCCGGCCACGCGACACGAGTCCTCGCTCCCCAAGGGCATCAGGACAAGCGCCGGCCTCCTGCGGCGCCGTCCCGCGGCCTGTCTCTATGTCTATAACTCCAGTCAAGCGCTCCCACCACCAGCCTCACCCGTCCCCTGGGCGGCAGGGAATCACCCCGGGCGGGTGGTGCGCGGCCGGGTCAGCCGGGGGATATGGAGACGGTTGCGCGGCGGGGGGAGAGGATGCGTGCTAGCCGGTGAGGCTCCGGCCGGGCGAAGTACGCGGCCGCGCCATCGGGAGACGCCGTGAGCAGACACGCGGTGCTCCTGGCGGGGTCGTTCGGGCTCGGTCACGAGATGATGGCGCGCAGCTGCGTCGGCTTGCTTGAGCAGTCGGGCTGGCACACCAGGCGGCTGGACAGCATGGCCCTCCTCGGGCCGGTGGCCGGCGTTGCCGGAGAGCGGCTGTTCAATCGTCTCCTCGGCATGCCTGGCGTATACGACGGGCTCCATTTCGCCCACCTTCGCACCGGAAGCCGGCTGGCCGATCTGATGGACCGGGCGACTACCGCCAGGATGGTCCCGGCGCTGCGAGCCGAATTGGACCGGCAGCCGGCTGACCTAGTGCTCAGCGTGTTCGCGACCGGCGCGTCTGCAGCGGCCAGGCTCAAGGCCGAGGCGCCAGCGCGCCGCACCGTGGTGCTCTGCACCGATGTGGCGGTGCACCGGATGTGGGTGGCCCCGGGGACCGACCTCTTCCTGGTCACGTCGGCGGCGGCCGAGGAGTCCGTCCGCCGTTACCTGCCGCACGCGCGGGTGGCGATCGTGCCGCCGCCGGTGCGGGCGCCCTTCTACTCCGCACCGTCCCAACAGCAGGCGAGGGCCGCGCTCGGGGTACCTGCTGACAGCTTCTGCATTCTGATGATCGATAGTGGCTGGGGCTTCTGCCCGCTACCAGAGAGCGCCGCAGCGCTAGCGGACGCCGGGATCGACGTGCTGGCCGTGGCCGGCCGCCGACGGGCAGCCGAGCGCCAGCTCCGGGAGCTGGCCGTGGCAAGACCGCGGATCAGGCCGTTCGGCTTCACCGACCGGGTGCCCGAGCTCATGGCGGCAGCTGACGTCGTGCTCGCATTGCCCGGCGCGGTCACGTGCAGCGAGGCCCGCATCGTCGGCCGCGAACTGCTGATGCTCGACGTCATGCCCGGGCACGGCCGGGACAACTTGCAGCACGAGCTTGAGCAGGGCCGAGCGCATGTCTGCCGGCCAACCGTCAGCGGCATTACCGCACGGGTGCTGGCGCTTCGGGACGGCGCGCCCCGTCCGAGCGGACGTTCTGGCCGGCCGCCGCCCTGGGAGCCCGCGTACACGGCGGCGCTCCGGCAGATCGGCGTCGACCTGCCCGCACCGCCGGTGCCAGAGCTCGCAGTCGGGCGCGACATCTCGTCTCGCGCGGACGTGCCGGCGACCACAGGAGGCAGATCCAGATGATGCGCACGCTCTTCCTGCAGCCCCCGTCCTACGAGGGGTTCGACGGCGGAGCCGGGGCTCGGTACCAGGCGAAGCGAGAGGTCAGGTCGTACTGGTACCCAACCTGGCTGGCGCAGCCGGCCGCGATGGTGGCCGGCAGCAAGCTGGTCGACGCTCCGCCGTCTGGCCTGTCGCTAGCCGACGTAGTCCCGCTGGCCCGCGACTACGAGCTGGCCGTCTTGTACACCAGCTCACCGACCTTCGCCGGTGACGTCCGCGCGGCGCAGGCGCTCAAGGCAGCCAACCCGTCGCTCCTCATCGGCATGGCCGGGGCCAAGGTCGCGGTCGAGGCCGAGCGCTCACTACAGGCGTCGAAGGCGATCGACTTCGTCGCCCGGGAGGAGTTCGACTTCACAATCGCCGAGGTGGCGCAGGGCCGACCGCTCGCGACCGTCGACGGCATCAGCTACACCGGCGCGGACGGCGAGGTGGTGCGCAACGCCGACCGGCAGATCCTCACCGACATGGACCAGCTGCCGTTCGTAACGCCGGTGTACAAACGCGACTTGCGACCGGAGAACTACTACATCGGCTACCTGCGCCATCCGTACATCTCGCTGTACACCGGGCGTGGCTGCCGCTCCCGCTGCACGTTCTGCCTGTGGCCGCAGACCATCGGCGGCCACCTATACCGGACCAGGAGCGTCGACCACGTGCTGGCCGAGGCCGAGCTCGTGACTCGGCTGTTCCCGCAGGTCAAGGAGCTGTTCTTCGACGACGACACGTTCACGGATGACCGGCCGCGGGCGGAGGCGATCGCTCGCGGCCTGGGCCGTCTCGGCATCACCTGGTCGTGCAACGCGAAGGCGAACGTGCCGCGCGAGACCTTGCAGGTCCTCGCCGGGAACGGCCTGCGCCTGCTCGTCGTCGGGTACGAGTCCGGCAGCCAGCAGATCCTCAACAACGTGAAGAAGGGGCTGCGCGTCGACCGGGCTCGCCGCTTTGCCGCCGACTGCCGCGATCTCGGCATCACCGTGCACGGCACATTCCTGCTCGGCCTCCCCGGCGAGACGCAGCAGACCATCCGCGAGACGATCAGCTTCGCTCGCGAGGTGAATCCGCACACCATTCAGGTCTCTGTCGCCGCTCCCTACCCGGGGACCGAGCTGTACCGGCAGGCCAAGGAGAACGGCTGGCTGCCGGCGGATGACGATGGCAGTGCGCTGGTGAGCGAACAGGGCACGCAGCTGGCCGCGCTCTCATACCCCCACCTCGGCCACACCGAGATCCTGGACTCGGTCGACACGCTCTACCGCCGGTTCTACTTCCGTGCCGGGAAGCTAGCGGAAATGTCGGCCGAGATGCTGCGCCAGCCGGACATGGCCCGTCGGCGGCTCCGGGAGGGCGGCGAATTCCTGCGCTATCTCCGCCGCAACGCCCGCACGCCGGCCGCCAGCTGACCCCGCCGACTCCGGAACGGAAGGCCACCTTCATGCGAGTACTGCTCGTTCATCCCAGCGCGTTGATGTACTCGGAGATCTTCCTGCGGCTGGAACCGCTGGGCCTCGAGCGGGTCGCCACCGCGGTGCTGGCGGACGGGCACGAAGTCCGCCTCGTCGACCTGCAGGTCTATCGCCGGCCGGAGCTGGAGCGCGTGGTCGCCGAGTTCCGCCCTGACGCGGTCGGGTTCAGCCTGAACTACCTGGCCAACGTGCCCGAGGTCGTGGACTTGGCCAAGTGGATCAAGATGGTCCTGCCGGGCTGCGTGATTTTCACCGGCGGCCACAGTGTCTCATTCGTGGCCAGCCAGGTCCTCGCTCACGCCGAGGGCGCGATCGACGTGGTGCTCAAGGGCGAGGGCGAGGTCGGCGCGCCGGCGCTGCTTGCCGCGCTGCCCGACCGGGCCTGGGCGGACGTGCCAGGCGCGGTCACGGCCGAGGTCACCGGTCGGCCGCCGATGATGCTGCACAGCCTGGACGATCACCTCCCCGCCCGGCATCTCGGCGGCCGACGCCGCAAGTACTTCATCGGCGTGATGGACCCCGCTGCCTCCATCGAGTTCACGCGCGGCTGCCCCTGGGACTGCTCGTTCTGCAGCGCCTGGACCTTCTACGGCCGCAGCTACCGTCGCCTGTCGGCCGAGGCCGCGGTTGAGGACATGGTCCGCATCCGCGAACCGGGCGTCTTCATCGTCGATGACGTCGCGTTCATCAAGGCCGAGGAGGGCGACGAGATCGCCCGCCAGCTAGAGCGGCGCCGTATCCGCAAGTCCTACTACCTTGAGACGCGCTGCGACGTGCTCCTCCGCAACAAGGAAGTGTTCCGCCGCTGGAAACGGCTCGGGCTCGATTACATGTTCCTCGGCCTCGAGGCGCTGGACGAGGAAGGCCTCAAGGCCTTCCGCAAGCGGACCACGCCCAAGGTGAATAACGAGGCCCTCGAGGTGGCGCGGTCGATGGGCCTGATGGTGGCCATCAACATCATCGCGGATCCCGACTGGGACGAGGCGCGTTTCGCGTTCGTCCGGGAGTGGGCCATGAGCGTCCCCGAGATCGTGAACATCACCGTGCAGACGCCGTACCCAGGGAC
>JASHUE010000470.1:0-3780 GCA_030040195.1 Streptosporangiaceae bacterium
CGCTTACGTGGCGGTCGCGGAGCCGACGATGCAGCCGGTGCCATCCCCGCTGCGCTCGCCGCAGCTCACCCCGCAGACAAGGCCCAGCTCTACACTCAGCCGGGCCTGACGATGACCTACGATCCGGGCGCATCGACCGTCCGCGTGAACGTCCGGCCATTGCCCGATATGTACGTAAGAAGGTGTCCGAGGGGGGAGCGCACCCATAAGCCAATGCGTGCTCACAGGTGAGTTCGCGCTCGGAGGCGTGCGGTGAGTGGCTGGGCGGACAGGTGGATCCGGCGCATAACGATTGGGTCCGTCGGGATGCTGGCATTGATCGCGGGCACTGTCTCTTACCTGCACATGCACTTGCTGGTGGCGCTGCGTGGTCAGCCGGGCTGGGTCGCTGCGCTGACGCCGATGTCGGTGGACGGGATGATCGTCGCAGCGTCGACGACGCTGCTAGCCGAGTCGCGCTCCGGCAGGCCGGGCGGGGTAATGCCGTGGACGCTGCTCGTAGTTGGCAGTGTGGCGAGCCTCGCCGCGAACGTGGCGGTCGCGGAGCCGACAGCCATGGGCCGCGTGATCGCGGCATGGCCTTCGTTCGCCTTGATCGCCTCCTACGAGCTGCTGATGCGCCAAGTGCGCCTAGCCGCAGATGCGAGCATGCTGCGGCACCGGCCCCGCCGGCCTATCAGACGTCCGGGTGCTGGGGTCGTGGCTGGCGCGGATGGGTCTGGCGGTCAGCGGCCGGCCTCCGATGAAGCATCTGCCAGCGGTCCGCTCCCTGGCCGGCAAGCGCAAGTGCTGGCTTGGCAGTGGGCCCTGGCTAACCGAGCTGGCGACGGCTCGCTGCCTTCCGGCAAGGACATCGGCCACGAGCACAGTCGGCACGAGCGCTGGGGCCGTCTAGTCAAGCGCGCAGGGCTGGCTGGCGAACTGGACGCGCAAGCCTAGCTAGCGTCGGCAGGCCATGCGCAGCCCTGCCAGCGGCCGCGGTGGCAGCCGCGTCGGTCGCGGCATCGGCGTAGGTCCGCGGAACAGCGGTCACTCGGCCGCGAACGGAGGCTGGAGGGCCTTGACCAGCTCGTCGAGCGAGCCGGTGGTCAGGGCGCGCCCGCAGGTACGAAGCTGTGTGCGCCATTCCGTCGCGCTCTGCTCGCTGAGCCAGGCCAGGTCGCACTCGGCGAGCAGCACGGCGACTCCGGCCTTGGTGAGTTGCGGGATCGTGCGCCCGCGCTTGCTCGCCTCAGCTCGCGCTTGGAAGGCGGCTCCCGAGGAGTTGGTGCGCCACTGCATGACGTCGGCGCTCACACCGAACCGCGCTGCGCCCACCAAATGCGGCAGACCGATCCGTGCGCAGACGAGCGCCGCGTCGCGCGGGACCAGGAGGGTGGCGGCGAGCACGTTGGCCTCCTCCTCCATCTCCTGGTCCCAGACGCGGCAGCCGCCGGGACCGATGGCCGGGCCGGGCGTGTGCTCGAGGAAGAGATGGGCGAGCTCGTGGGCCAGTGAGTTCGCCTGGCGGCCGTCGGAGTGCGCCGGGTTGAAGATGATGAGCCGGGTCCGGCCGACCAGCACTGTGCCTGCCGAGAACGAGCGCCGATCGGTGATGGTGAGCTGGCGGATCGCCGCCGGGTCGGCTCCCTCGGCGATGAGGTCGGTGATGGGGTGGACAGGGATGCCGTGCTCGTCGGCAAGCGCGCGGGGATCGAGGCGATCGTGCACGCCGAGACCGAGGTCACACCGCCTGACGTCAGCGGCAAGCCGCTCGGCCTCCGCCAGGAATCCTCTGCGCACGACAGCGGCCACGCGTCATCCCTTGGTGCGCTTCTCGGCCAACCGCATGGCCGCCTGAAGAATGTCGTCGATGGCGGCGGCAGAGTCAGGATCGAGGTTCTTGTCTGCTCGGAGCAGGCTCGCCACCGCCTGAGCGGGGGCGGTGGCCTGGCGCTCGGAGCCAGCACCGGAGTGCCGCATGAATTGCTCGGCGGGCAACCCAAGCCAGTGGACGAGCGCCGCGAAGCTGTCCACGTCGGGCCGGCTGCCCTGGGCCATGCGGCTGAGGGTCGATGGGCCGACACCCGCCTCGTTCGCGAGCTGGCGCCATGAGAGCGTGCGCTGCCGCCGCTCCGAGTCCAGGGTCACGTAGAGCGCGTCGACATCAAGCCACGATTGGGGCATCGGCATCGTCCTCCATGTTGCGCCTCAGGTACACCGTTCGACACGCGGCACACCTCTGATACCATTGCCAGTGTAGGACACCGTCCCGGTCGCGCAACGGAGCCGGGCCGTCCGGGGGTCTGGTGTTGCCTGCGGCGTCCTGCATGTCCGAACAAGGTCAAGCCCGTTCCGAGGAGAACGCAGTGGCGAACCACGAGATCAGGATCATCATCGTGTACGGCACCAACAAGCCGCTCGACGTCAAGTCCGACGAGGCCATCGGCACCGTCAAGGTGGCGGCGATGGGGCTGTTCGGCATCCCGGCGTCCGAGCAGGGGCAGTACATCCTGCGCGCCAAGATCGACGGCACGGAGGAGCAGCTCAACGAGGCCAAGACGGTGGAGGACTACCACCTCCACACCGACCAGAAGGTGACGCTCGCCGCCGGGACCCCGTTCGGCTGCGCGTGACGGCAATGGTCGTCACACCGGAGGACGAGGCGCGGGCCGCCGTCCGCGAGCAGTATGACATGGTCGTGGCGCAGCAGGATGAGTACGGCTGGCGCACCGCGATCATCGACACTGGCGACTACCTCGTGATCTTCGTGAAGATCGAGAAGCCGCACGGACGGACCTTCGTGCTGAGCCTTCGGTGTGACGACTACCCCGAGCAGGCGCCCGAGCTGCGGTTCGTGGCGCCCGCCGCGTTCGACCAGCCGTCGGACGCGTGGGCGCCCGCGGCGGAGTTCTGTCCACGTGGCGAGAGCATCGTCAACGAGGCCCAGCGCGGCCCGCTCCCGGTGGCGTGCATCAAGGGCCACCGGGACTACTACGCCGGAGGCTGGCACCAGGGCTGGTCCAACCCACCGGCCCACGACCATTCCCTGTACCAACTCGTCATGAATGTCCGCAATGCCATTCTCAATCGCTGGTCGTAGGCCTCGCCGAGGCTCGGGCACCGCGACGACCACCGAGCCGGACACGCCGCCGTCGACGCGACCATCAACGTGCCGGTCGGCGCACCCGCTGACCGCCGTGCGTGTCGCGCCCGCCCCCGCGGCGGTACCTCGATCGCTCGGCCGACGGGACGTCGACTTCGCCTTCGACCGCGTCTTCGTGCCCTCGCTCGTCGTCGACCACACCGAGCTGGTGCTGCGCCAGGCCGGTGCCAAGGGCCACGAGGGGTTCGCTGTCTGGGCCGGGACGCTCGCCGGTGGCGATGCGCACGTCGCCGCCCTGCTCATACCCCGCGCCGCGACCGACGCCTGGCATGGCGAGGTTACGCCGGAGACCACAGCGGCCGTGCTAACGGCACTCGACGAGCGCGACCTGGTCCCGGTGCTCCAGTTGCACAGCCACCCGCGGCGGGCGTTCCTCTCCGAGACCGACGCCATCCGGCCGCTCGTCGCGGTACCGGGCTTCATCTCGGTCGTGATCCCGGATTTCGGCTTCGTCGACCTGGCTGACGTCGGGCTCTGGTCCGCACACCAGTACGTGCGTCCCGGTCAGTGGCGCGAGCTGGAACGTGGAGAGCGGACGCGCCGGTTCATCATCGACGACTCCGTGATCCGGGTGGACTGATGCGATCGCTCGTGCCGAAGCTCCACAATCGGGTAGGCAGCTCCGCGAGTCGCAC
>JASHUE010000471.1:0-9634 GCA_030040195.1 Streptosporangiaceae bacterium
GGGAACGCGGCCCGTCCCGCGTACACCGCGCCGTCGCCGAGCAGTTCCTCAATCCGAAGCAGCTGGTTGTACTTGGCGACCCGCTCGGAACGGCACGGCGCCCCGGACTTGATCTGCCCGCAGCCCATCGCGACGACAAGGTCGGCGATCGTGGTGTCCTCGGTCTCGCCCGACCGGTGGCTCATCATCGTGGCATATCCGGCGCGGTGGGCGAGGTCCACCGCCTCGAAGGTTTCAGTGAGCGTGCCGATCTGGTTGACCTTGACCAGCAGCGCGTTGGCGACTCTCTCGCTGATCCCGCGCCTGATCCGGTCCGGGTTCGTTACGAAGATGTCGTCGCCGACTATCTGCACCTTGCTGCCCAGCTCCGCGGTGAGCTCCCGCCAGCCCGCCCAGTCCTCCTCGGCCAGCGGGTCTTCCAGAGAGACGATCGGATAGGAGGCCAGCCAGTCCGCGTAGATCGCGGTCATCTCGGCCGCGGTCTTGCTGCCGCCCTCGAAGGCGTACGCCTGACCCGACAGGAAGTTGCTGGCCGCGGCGTCAATGGCCAGTGCCACGTCGCGGCCGGGCGCCAGGCCCGTCTTGCCGATGGCCTCGATGATCAGCTCGAGCGCGGCGCGGTTGTGCTCCAGGTCCGGCGCGAACCCGCCCTCGTCGCCCACGCCGGTGTTCAGCTTGTGCTGCTTGAGCACCGACTTGAGCGCGTGGTAGGTCTCCGCGCCCCAGCGCAGTGCCTCGCTGTAGGTGGCCGCCCCGATCGGCGCGATCATGAACTCCTGAATGTCCACGTTAGTGTCGGCGTGCGCGCCGCCATTGAGGATGTTCATCGTCGGGACCGGGAGCATGTGAGCGTTCGGACCTCCCAGGTACCGGAACAGCGGGAGGCTGGCCGAGTCCGCCGCGGCCCGCGCGACGCCCAGGCTGACGCCGACGATGGCGTTCGCTCCCAGCCTGGACTTGTCGGGCGTGCCGTCGAGCTGGATCATGTCCTGGTCGACCAGCCGCTGGTCGTCGGCGTCGTAACCGAGCAGTTCGGGCTGGATCTCCTCGTTCACGGCGTTGACGGCCTTGGTGACGCCCTTGCCACCGTATTCCTCGCCCCCGTCGCGCAGTTCCACCGCCTCGAAGATGCCGGTCGACGCGCCACTGGGGACTGCCGCATGGCCGAAGCTGCCGTCGTCCAGCAACACCTCGACCTCCAGGGTGGGGTTGCCACGAGAGTCAAGGATCTGCCTGGCGTGAATGCCTTCGATCGAAGCCACGGTGAAGCTCCTGCGAGGTCGAACGGTACTCAGGGATCGCTTCGGAGCCTAGTAGAGCGGCCGCCGGGCGTCGCGGCGGGCACGCCGGTAAGCGGGAACCAGAACGGCCCAGACCCGCGAAATCCACCTGGAATCCCAGCCGCGGCTATGCTGGTCTACTTCTCCGCCTCCCAGCCGCGCACCCGGTCTGCGTAGGCCCTGGCGGCGGCCCGGAGCTCAAGCTCGGGATCGAGGCCATCCGCTTGCGCCTCGACCACCAGCGCAAACAGCCGCCGGCCCAGCTCGGTCACGGCCGGTCCCTCGGGCAGCTCAGCCAGCTCATGCGGGGCGCCGGCCCGGCCGGCTCGGCGCAACAGCTGGGCGGCGAGCGACAAGGCCGGCTGGCTGAGCGGCACTCCGTCCAGCGCGGAGACGGGCCCCGCGGCCGTTGCTGCCCGCTCGGCCGCCTTGATCGCGTCCCAGTTCTGCTTGACCTCATCCGGCCCGGAGACGGTCACGTCTGCGAACACGTGCGGATGCCGCCTGGTCAGCTTCGAGATGATCCCGTCGGCCACATCGTCGATCGTGTAGCCGGTCCCGTCAGTCCGCTCCTGCGCCACCCTGGCATGGAAGACGACCTGCAGGAGTACGTCGCCGAGTTCGTCGCGGAAGGCCTGCTGATTTTCGGATGCGAGCGCGTCGATGGCCTCGTAGGTCTCCTCGAGCAGGTGCGGGGCAAGGCTCTCGTGGGTCTGCCTGGCGTCCCACGGGCAGCCGGTGCGGAGCGTATCCATGACCGCCACCAGGTCGAGCAGTCGCGATCCGGGTACGTGGTCCGACCCAGCCCCAGTCGGCGTCTGCCCGGCGGCTGCCGGCTCGCTCACCAGGCTCACCCGCGCCTAGCAGGGCGGCGTGAGCAGCACCGACGTTGTCGGCGACGGGGTCGGATCGGCGGCCAGGGTCGGTGGCGCCGGAACGACCTGGTACACGGTGTAGTCGAACTCGCCGTACTGCGGATTGACGTTGATGGCAAGATCTTTTGCGGCCAGGCAGGCCTCACGGCTGAACCTGGAACTCAACGCCGACTGGCCCGCCGAGGTCGTGGGCGTCTTGCCGCCATCGAGCTGGTTGTCGACGGCAGTCCCGATCGCCCCCGCCTGGAAGAACTGCGACTGCAAGTCGGGCGGCAACGCGTAGCCGGCCGACAGGAACTCGTCCAGATCGACGCCGTCTTGGCTGGCCACCCGCGCATAGGCATTCTTCACCTGCTCGGCCTGCGCGTTCGTCACGGAGACGTTGTGCTGCGCGGCCAGCCTCCCGTAGATCTTGAACACGATGAGCCAGGTAAGAACCTGCTGGGCTTCCTGGTTCACCGGGCGCTGCGGCTTGACCCCCTTGGCCTGGTCCGCGGCATAGGCAGAGTTGAGGTTGGCGACCTCTCCGGTGAGTTTGGCCGTGGAGATCCGTCCGCCGCCGGTGAGCGCCGCGGCACCCATCCTGGTCGTGCTGCATCCGGACACGGCCAGGCCTGCGACGGCCAAGGCCGCAGCCAGTTTCATCGAGGTGCGCGGCACGACGATGGTCCTCCTCACGCTGAGGTTCCTGCTCACCCCTGGCCCTCCGGATCGTCTCCGGCGGTACCAGGCCCGGTCTGGGCCGTACCGGCTGGCGTCAGTCCGCCCAGCACAGCCTCGATCAGCTCCTCGCACCAGGCCAGCAGTTCCTGGTCGCGGAGCGGAGGTGCGCCGAGTGAGATGGTTTGCCCGGTACCGGCCCGCGTGCTGCCAGACCCCGCTCGCGTGCCTGGTACCGCCTTCGGCACCGGTACGAGCATGGTACTGACAGCCGGCTTGAGGATTGTCCCGGGGTACAGCCGCTGGACCCGGACCACGCGGGAGTCCGGCAGCTCAACCGGCGCGAACCTAATGTGGTTGCCCTGCAGCATGATGTCGGTCAGGCCAGCCTGCCGGGCGACAAACCGCAGCCGGGCCACGGCCAGGAGGCTCTCGACCCGGTCAGGCACGAGGCCATACCGGTCGCCGAGCTCGTCCCTGACCGCCTCGATGTCGGCGGGCGAGTCGATCGCGGCGATCTGGGTGTAGGCCTCAAGCCGCAGCCGCTCGCCGGCTATGTAGTCATGCGGAATGTGCGCGTCGACCGGCAGCTCGATCCGCACCTCGGGTCGTTCGGCGGGACCGTCGCCGCGCATCTCCCTGACCGCCTCGCCGATCATCTTCACGTACAGGTCGAAGCCGACAGCCGCGATGTGGCCCGACTGCTCGCCGCCGAGCAGGTTGCCGGCCCCCCGGATCTCCAGGTCCTTCATCGCGATGTGCAGGCCCGCGCCGATCCCGGTGTGCTGCTGCAGCGTGGCCAGCCGCTCGTGCGCGGTCTCGGTCAGCGGCTTCTCCGGCGGGTACAGGAAGTAGGCGTACCCCCGCTCCCGGCCCCGGCCGACCCGCCCCCGCAGCTGATGCAGGTCCGGCAGCCCGTAGGCGTCGGCCCGGTCCACGATGAGCGTGTTGGCGTTCGGGATGTCGAGGCCGGACTCGACGATCGTGGTCGAGACCAGCACGTCGTATTCGCGATCGATGAAACCGCTCATGATCTTCTCGAGCGTGTGCTCGTTCATCTGGCCGTGGCCGACCGCGATCCGGGCCTCGGGCACCAGCTCACCCAGCCTCGCCGCCACCTTGTTGATCGACGACACGCGGTTGTGCACGAAGAACACCTGGCCGTCCCGCAGCAGTTCCCGCCGGACCGCGGCGGCGATCTGCTTCTCGTCGTAGGGCGTCACCGACGTGAGCACGGGGTGCCGCTCCTCCGGCGGGGTCAGGATCGTGGACATCTCCCGGATCCCGGAGATGCCCATCTCCAGCGTGCGCGGGATCGGAGTGGCCGACATCGCCAGCACGTCAACCTCGGTTCGCAGTTGCTTGAGGAACTCCTTGTGCTCAACTCCGAACCGCTGCTCCTCGTCGATGACCAGCAGGCCAAGCCGCGCGAACCTGACCTCGGGTGACAGCAGGCGGTGGGTACCGATCACGATGTCGATCTTGCCCGAGGCCAGGCCCTCCAGGGTATCGGCGACTTCCCTGTCCGACTGGAACCTGGACATGGCCCTGACCGTGACCGGGAACGGCGCGTACCGCTCGCTGAACGTCGCGAAGTGCTGCGCGGACAGCAGCGTCGTCGGCACAAGGACGACAACCTGCTTGCCGTCCTGCACTGCCTTGAAGGCTGCCCGCACCGCGATCTCGGTCTTGCCGTAACCGACATCGCCGCAGATCAGCCGGTCCATCGGGACGGCACGTTCCATGTCGGCCTTGACCTCATCCACCGCGGCCAGCTGATCAGGCGTCTCCACGTAAGGAAAGGCGTCCTCCAGCTCCCGCTGCCACGGCGTGTCCGCCGCGAACGCGTGCCCGGGCGAGGCCATCCTGGCCTGGTACAGCCGGATCAGGCCGGCGGCGATGTCGCGGACGGCCCTGCGCGCCCGTCCCTTGGTCTTGGCCCAGTCCGCGCCGCCGAGCCGGTGCAGGGCCGGCGCCTCGCCGCCGGTGTAGCGGGTCACCTCGTCCAGCTGATCAGTGGGCAGGTACAGCCGGTCTGGCGGCTGCCCGCGCCTGCTCGGCGCATACTCGATCACCAGGTAGTCGCGGGTAGCGCCCTGGACAGTCCTGCTGGTCATCTCGAGGTAGCGGCCCACGCCGTGCTGCTCGTGCACGATGTAGTCGCCGGGGGTGAGCTGCAGCGGGTCGATCCCGCCGCGGCGCCGGCTCGGCATCCGGCGCGACTGCCGGATGCCGGAACGGGTCCCGGCCAGGTCGGCCTCGCCCAGCACCGCGAGCTTGACCTGAGGCCAGACGAACCCGGAGTCCAGCTGCCCGGTCGTGACCTGCGCGATCCCTGGCTCCGGTGCGTTCGCCAGGTCCCCGTCCCTGGCACCGAGCCCGTCGCTGCGCAGCAGTTCGGCCAGCCGCCTGGCCGGCCCGTGGCCACTGGTGATCAGCACGACCCGCCACTGCTGCGCGAGCCACTGCCGCACATCCGCGACGGCAAGCGCGGTATTGCCACGGTAGCCAGGCGCTGGATCGGCTTCTATACGGAACGGGGCGGGGCCCTCATCAGCCGGCTCCGACGCGCCCGCGCCGCCCTGGGTGCCAGAGTCCTGCGTGGCCGTGAACGGCGTGATCGTCCACCAGGGCAGGCCCAGTTCCCTGGCCGCGTCGCGCACGTTGGTGATCGGCCGGATCGCGGCATCCCCGAGGTCGATCGGGACCTGGCCGCCGGCCGCCGCGTTTACCCAGGAGGCTTCAAGGAACTCCTGGCTGGTCCAGACCAGGTCCGCGGCGCGGGCCCTGATCCGCTCCGGATCGCAGGCGACGATGATGCTGCCGCCCTGCAGGTAATCCAGCAGCAGCTCCATCTTGTCGGTGAGGGCAGGCGCCAGGGCCTCCATGCCCTCGACCGTGATGCCCTCGGCCATCTTGCCGAGAATGTCGTGCAGGCCCGGCCACTCGGCCGCCAGCTGTCTCGCCCGGTCCCTGACGGCAGGCGTCAGCAACAGCTCGCGGCAAGGCGGAGCCCACAGCCCGTCCTCGGCCGCGGCTAGGCTGCGCTGGTCGGCGGCCTTGAAGTAGCGGATCTCCTCGACCTCATCGCCCCAGAACTCAATCCGCAGCGGATGCTCCTCGGTCGGCGGGAAAACATCGAGCAGGCCGCCGCGGACCGCGATCTCGCCGCGCCGCTCCACGAGTTCGACGCGTGCATAGCCGATGTCGACCAGGTGCGTGACGGTGTCTTCCAGGCTCGCCTGCTCGCCCGCGGCCAGCTTGACCGGCGCCAGCTCGCCAAGGCCGCTGACCATCGGCTGCAGGAGACTGCGGACCGGAGTCGCAACGATCTTCAGCGGCCCCGAGCGGGGATCGGACGGGTCCGGGTGAGCGAGACGGCGCAGCACCGCCAGCCGCTGGCCCGAGGTGTCAGACCGCGGCGAGAGCCGCTCGTGCGGCAGGGTCTCCCATGCCGGGAAGTAGCCGACGGAGTCCTCGCCAAGCAGGGAGCCGAGCCCGGCGGTGAGTTCCTCGGCCTCGCGCGCGGTCGCGGTGACCGCAAGCACGATGCCAGAGGGCTCGGGCCGGGCCGACTCGCCAGGTGTCTGGTCACCGGCCGCATCGACGGCGCCTGCCGGTGTCGCTTCGGCCAGCGCGGCGACGAGCAGCGGCCGCAGCGGCGTCGGCGCGATGAAGTCGCCGCCGAGGGCCGGCAACTGGGCTGCCTGCTCGAGGGCTTGCGTTAGGTCAGGATCGGCGCCGATGACCGGCAGAAGGCCATGCAGACTCATGATGTCCTTATCTTGGGCAGCACTGATGGCCCGCGACAGGACGCATCGGGGTCGCCAGCGAGGCTGGCTGAGCGCCCGTGCGGCGGGATGCTCCTAGTCTACTGACACGCTCGGCCCGGCGGCGGGCAGGCGCATGGACGCGCCGTGGTCACTGCGGGCTCAAATTGAGTACGGACAGTGTTCGGAGCGCTACTCTATGGATTCGTGAAAAGCGCGCAGGGTGTTCCGGGCGTGACGATCCGCGCCGGTCCAGGGCTGCACCGCAAGCGCGCGGCTCCCGTCGCTGACCGGCAGTCCGCGTCCGCCGCGACGGCGGCGACCGGTGCGGCAGGCGTGTTCACGAGGTTTGCACTTGAGCACGCCGCCCGGCGGCCGGGCCGCGTGATCTCGGTACTGCAGGCGGGCTGCACGACCGCCGGCCATGACCTCGACCTCGCCGCACTGCGCGCCCGCGGTCACATCGTGGACATCTGCTACATCGACGACGAGTCGCCGGTGACGCGGGCGGCGGTCGCCGGACGGGCCGATCTGGCCGAGGCTGCACTCGGCGACCTCCGGCTGGTGGCACTGAGGCCGAGATCCTTCGACATCGTGCACTGCTCGCTGCTCCTGCACCGGATCAGCCATGCCGACGTGGTTCTCGGGCGGCTGGTCGCGTCGCTGCGACCCGGCGGGCTGCTGATGCTGCGTTTCACCGACCCCGGCAGCGCCGTCGGCTTCCTCGATCGCAGAATGCCCGACGTGCTCCGCAGCCTGGCCTGGCGGGCCAGCAGGCCAGGCCAGCCAGGCCCCCATCCGGCCATCTACGAACGGGTGGCCTCCCCGCGCGGCATCGAGGCGTTCCTGAGCCGACACGGGCTGATCGTCGCGCACCGCGACCAGACCAGCTCGCCCGGCCGCGCCCGGCTCACCGCCAGGCTGGTCAGCCGGCTGGCCTTCGGGCGACTGCGCTGCGATCACGACGAGCTCCGCTACGTCGTCCGCAGGCCAGAGGACAGGTTTGCCAGGGTGCTCGAATAGCGAGGCTGAGCCGCGCATTCCGGTAGCCTCGGGATGCGGTGTAGATCCGGCAGTTGTGCAGGACCGACCCCCCGTCAGCGGGGTGTAAGGCCGCATGGAGGGGAACGTGACTGCTGGAACCGAGGCTGCGCCGATGGCAGGGATAGCCGACCCGTTCGCTTACACTCTCACGCCGGATGAGATCGCCGACCTCGAACTGCTGCTCTCCGGCGCGCTCGCTCCGCTTCACGGCTTCATGACCGACGCCGACGTCGCGGCGGTCCGGACGGCGTGGCAGCTCGCAGACGGCACCCCCTTCCCGATCGTGGTGGCCCTGGACGTGCCGGCCGAGTTGGCACCGCCTGACTACGGCACCGAGGGCCCGCACCGGCTTTCGCTGGCCGATCCCGAGGGGACCCCGGTAGCGGTCCTGCAGATCACCGAGCGCACGCCGTTGCGCGCTCCCTCGGTGGACGGGACAGCCGGGCCTGACCTGGTGCGGCTGGCTGGCCCGGTCATCGCCAACCGCGAGTTGGAGCACGGCCCGTTCCGGCGGCTGATGCTGACTCCGGCGCAGACGAGAGCCAGGCTCGGCGACGGGCCCGTGCTCGCCTATGCGACGAGGGCACCGCTGAACAGCCGCCAGATCGGGCAGCTCAGGCACCTTTCCGGGCAGTTGCGTGCGCAAGTACTCGTGCTGCCGCTCGTGAGCGGGCCGATCGACGTCGTGCAGAACGCGCAGGCACTGGTCAGGACCGTGCTGGCCGCTACCTCGAGCCTTCCGGCCGGCTCACTGGTGGTTCCGGTGCCGCTCGCGCCGCGCGGTGATGCGGTCGCCGACCCGAACGCCCGGGCCCGCGAACTGGCGGCCTGCGCGCGCGTCGCAGCCGCTTATGGCGCGACCCACCTGATGTCCGACGCCGCCCTGCCCGCGGACGAACCGGCAATGGCCGCGGCCGCATCGATCCCGGTACTGCAGTCAGGAGACTGGGCCTACGATCCCCGCGCCGAGGTCTGGCGGCCGCTCGCGCTCATCGAGGCGGGCATTGAGATGGAGGACCTGTCTGCCGATCAGCTCGGCGATCTGCTGGATGCCGGCAGCGATATCCCGGCCTGGTTCACTCCGGCGCCTGTCGCGCGCGAACTCAGGCGGGTCCGGAGGCCGCGATCCGAGCGCGGGCTGGTGCTGTTCCTCACCGGCCTGTCCGGATCGGGAAAGTCCACGATCGCCAGGGACCTCAGCGACATCCTGTCCGAACGCGGTGACCGGCAGGTGTCGCTGCTCGACGGCGACCTGGTCCGTCAGCTGCTCTCGTCCGGCCTGACGTTCTCCCGTGCCGACCGCGACCTGAACATCGCCAGGATTGGATACGTCGCGGCCGAGGTCGCACGGCACCGCGGCATCGCGATCTGCGCGCCGATCGCGCCGTTCGCCGCCGCCAGGGCGCGAGTTCGCAGGATGGTCAGCGAGGTGGGCGACTTCTTCCTGATCCATGTCGCGACACCGGTCGAGGTGTGCGAGGCACGCGACCGCAAGGGCCTCTACGCGAAGGCGCGGGCCGGGGTCATCAGGCAGTTCACCGGGATCTCCGACCCCTACGAGGAGCCGGCCGACGCCGAACTCGTCATCGATACGTCGGTGGCCAGCCGGGAGGAAGCGGTCGAGGCCGTCCTGAGGCTGCTGACCGTCGGTGGCTGGCTGGCTGACGACGCACCGTAACGCCCTTCGCGGGCCCGCGCCCGGCACGGCCTGCGAGCCGGCCCGGTCAGTCGATGTCCTCGGCCCTGGTGCCCTCGTCCAGCCGCTGGCGGAAGCCGGTGATCCGCTTGCTGAGCGAGCCGGACATCGTGTCGCGCAGCTTGGACAGCGCGAAGAAGCTGACGACGGCGCTGATGAGCGCGGCCAGGATCAGCAGCAGGAACCCGCGCGCGCCGGCGAAGTACAGCCCGATCACGGCCGCGAAGAAGATCAGCAGCCTCAAGATCGTGTACGAAAGCGTCGCGCGCATGACGACATTGAGCATATTGCCTTCCGGCAGCCGCCTCG
>JASHUE010000049.1:0-7286 GCA_030040195.1 Streptosporangiaceae bacterium
GGCAGGCAGCGCGGCCAGGTCGGGGCCCGGCCTGGCCCGGCCGGCCAGCAGGATCCCCCGTTCACCAGTGGCCGGCGCGACCGCCACCTCGACCTGATCCCAGCCAGGCCAGCGCAAGCCGGTAATCCCGGCCGCGGTGACCAGCGGGTGGGCGATCAGGCACCGCGACACCTCGATCACCTCGCGGGAGCGATGCCGGCGCAGGCCGGCGATACCCCGCTCGCCGACCGCGAACGACACCGTCGTCCGCCACCCGAGGCCGCCCTCGTCACCAGGGATGGCCTCGACCGGGACGTCCAGGTCGATCCCGGCCAGCCGCCTGAGTTGCTGGGCGATCACCATGGCCTTCAGCCGGCGCTGGGCCGGCAGGCTGGCATGCTGCCAGTCGCAGCCGCCGCAGGCGCCAGGCCCCGCGTACGGGCAGGGCGGCGGCACGCGATCCGGCGAGGGCGCGAGGATCTCGATGGCGTCCGCTCTGGCAAACCTGGTGGTCGACTGAGTGATCCGGGCCAGGACCCGCTCGCCGGGCAGTGCATGCCTGACGAAAACCACCCAGCCCGTATCATTCTCCCGGCTGACGCACCAGCCGCCGTGCACGACCTCGCTCACGGCCAGTTCCAGGACGTCACCGGCCTGCGGCGCGGCACGGGCCGACGTGGTCACGCGCTCCATGCTGCCCTGGCCGAGAGCAGGGTGCCCAGCCGGGTACCCGTGGCTGGCATCGGCAAGCTAAGAGGGCATACCGTGACTGCACTGCCCTGGCCGGAAGGAAACACGTGCACATCGTGATCATGGGATGCGGACGAGTCGGGTCAAGCATCGCTCACACCCTCGAAGATCAGGGTCACTCGGTCGCGGTCATCGACCAGGATCCAGAGGCGTTCAGGAAGCTGCCGTCCGGGTTCAAGGGCACGAAGGTGACGGGGATCGGCTTCGACCGGGACGTGCTCGCCGAGGCGGGCATCGAGCGCGCGGACGCGTTCGCCGCTGTCAGCAGCGGCGACAACTCCAATGTCATCGCGGCCAGGGTAGCCAGGGAGTCTTTCGGCGTGCGACGGGTGGTGGCCAGGATCTACGATCCCCGCAGGGCGGAGGTCTACCAGCGGCTCGGTATCCCGACCGTGGCGACGGTGGCCTGGACCGCAGATCAGATGCTGCGCCGGCTGCTGCCCGAGGGCGCGGAGTCCCTGTGGCGAGATCCGACCGGCGCAGTGGTCCTGGCCGAGGTCGCCTATTCCGACGACTGGCTCGGCGAGAAGGTTTGTGACCTCGAGGCCGCGGCCGGCGTCCGGATCGCGTTCATCACGCGGCTCGGCGAGGCGCTGATCCCGAGCCCCAACCTGGTCCTCCAGGAGGGCGACGTCGTGCATGTGATTGCCGACAAGAACAGCATGGACCGGATTTCCTCCGTCTTCGCCAACCCCGCGCCGGGAAGAGGATCGCACTGATGCGCGTCGCGATTGCCGGGGCCGGCGCGGTGGGCCGCTCGATTGCCATGGAACTGCTGGACAACGGGCACGAAGTCTTGCTGATCGACAAGGATCCCAGCTCCATCAAGGTGCACAGTGTGAAGGGGGCCGAGTGGCTGCTGGCCGATGCCTGCGAGATCAGCGCGCTGGATGATGCTGCGCTCGAGCGGTGCAACGTAGTGATCGCGGCTACCGGAGACGACAAGGCCAACCTCGTCGTGTCGCTCCTGGCCAAGACCGAGTACGGCGTGCCGCGGGTCGTCGCGCGGATCAACCATCCCAATAACGAGTGGCTCTTCAACGAGTCGTGGGGCATCGACGTGGCGGTCTCCACGCCCCGGCTGCTGTCGGCCCTGGTCGAGGAGGCCGTCAGCGTCGGCGACCTGGTCAGGCTCATGACGTTCCGGCAAAGCGAAGCCAGCCTCGTCGAGCTCACGATGCCCGCGGACGCGCCACTGGCCGGTCAGCACGTCGGCGAGATCGAATGGCCCGCCGACACCGCGCTGGTCGCGATCCTGCGAGACGGTCGCGTCATCGTGCCCAGCAGCGAGGATCCCCTGGAGGCCGGTGACGAACTGCTGTTCGTCACCAGCCAGGACGTCGAGGGCGAGCTCGCCCGGCTGCTCGCCGGCCGCTAGTGGCCGCTACCGGATCTCGGTGATCTCCGGGCCGCGCTCGAACGGGTTCGGCATGCCGGACTGCTCAGCCTCCGCCTGGGCCTGATCCTCGAAAGCCTGCCTGGCCTCCTCGGGCAGCTGGATCTCCAGCGGAGTCTCGGGGGGCGCGGCGTGATCACCGCGAACGACCACCACTCCGGCGAAGATCTCCTCAAGCGGCTGCGCAAGCTTTCTGTCGACGGCGGCCGGGCCGCTGATCAGACCGCGGAGGAACCAGCGCGGCCCGTCCGCGCCCAGGAACCGCAACGGCTGCTCCGGCAGCGGTCCCTGTCCCTCAACCTGCGGCGTGACCCAGGCCAGCAGCTCAGGACCGAACGGCCCCTCCTGCTCCTGGCTGCGCCCTCCCGCCCTGGCTACCTCCTCGGCGATCTCCGGCCTGACCTTGTCCCATAGGCCGCTGCTGCGTGGCGCGGCGAAGGCCTGCAGCTGCAGCGCGCTGTCGCCAGCGACGACGGCCAGGGTGACGCCGGTCTCCTCGGAATAAGCCAGCTGGACATTAGAGCTCTCGCCGACGGGTACCTGCAAGCAACCGAGATCGAGCCGCTCGGCCTGGGGAAAGTCGTCCGCGCTGTCCCACGGCCCGCTCGACCGGACATGGGCCGGCTCGGTTGCGCTGGTGTCGCGCAGCCTCGTCCAGGTTAGCGGGTCCCCGAGGTCGTGTCGCTGCGCCCGGTGCCGGTGCCTGCGGCCCGCGTCCGTGCTGGCTGGCGCGGACGCCTCGTCCTCGTCCGGCCCGCCAGGCTGGCCCTCGTCGATTTCATCACCTTCGCCGTCTTCGTCTGCGAAGTCCTCGTCCGCGAAGTCCTCGTCATCGAAGTCCTCGTCGTCGGATTCCCCCTCGTTGTAGACGTCGGCCTCCTCGTACTCCTCGTCGTAGTCCTCGTCTTCCGCAGCCGGGTACTCGTCTTCGCTGCCATCACGAACTGCCGGATCCGTATCACGGATGCGACGCCGTCGGAACACCCCGCACGCTCCTCACTACCGGCCGGGCCAAGGAGCCGCTCGCCCGGTACCTCGTCTCCGTCGCTGTATCAGCGGCGGCTCATCGATATCCCCCGGTCGACCCGTGACCGCCGTCGCCCCTCTGGGACCCTGGCAGAGTCTCTACTTCCAGGAAGACCGGCATTACCACACGCTGTATCACGAGCTGGGCGATTCGGTCGCCCCGCTGAAGGTGAACCGAGCGCTCACTGTCAGTGTTCAGCAGGATCACCTTGATCTCGCCACGGTACCCGGCGTCGACGGTGCCGGGCGCGTTGACGATCGTCACTCCATGCTCGGCCGCCAGGCCCGATCGCGGATGCACGAAGGCGGCATACCCATCCGGCAGGGCGATTGCTACACCGGTGCCGACCACGGCTCGCTGGCCGGGCTTAAGCTCCACGTCCGCGGCTGCGTACAGGTCACTCCCGGCATCGCCAGGATGGGCCCGCCGCGGCAACGGCAGGCTGGCATCCAGCCGCTCGACGAGCACTTCGACCGTGCCCTGGGGCCCAACGCTCGACACTAGATCATCCTCCCGCACCAGCCGGCGGGTCTCGGCGCGGGCCACCAGTCCGACCCGCTAGACCGCCGCAGGCTATCCCTTGTCGCCGTTCGAGCGCAGCGCGGGCCACGCGTAGGTGATCACGGCCGCGAACGGCACGGCCACGATCGCGCCGGGGATCCCGGCGATGATCGCGCCCACCGCCAGGACCAGGATGATCGCCAGCGGATGCAGCCTCACTATCCGTCCAACTACCAGCGGCTGGAGAAGGTGCCCTTCGATCTGGTTCTCCAAGATCAGCACGGCCAGCAGGATGACCGCGGCAACCCAGCCTTTGGTGGCAAGCGCGATCAGGACGGCCAGTGCCCCGACCACCAGGATGCCGATGATGGGCACGAAGGCGGCGATGAACACCAGCACGATGAGCGGCACCAGCAATGGCACCCCGAGCAGCCACAGCGCGAGCCCCAGGAACAACGCGTGGATCGACGCCACCACGGTCGTGCCGCGAACGTAGTTCACCAGTGCGCGCCAGGCGTTGTCTCCGGCGTTGCCAACCCGCCGCCTTGCCTCCGGCGGCAGCCTCCGGATCAGGAACCACCAGATCTTCGCGCCGTCCTTGATGAGGAAGAAGGTGATGAACAGCATCAGCACCAGGCCGGCGAGGAACTCGATGGCGTACTTGCCGCCCGCCAGGATGGTCCCGGCGATCTGGGACTTGTGCTGCGACATGTACTTGACCAGGTCGTTGTAGTACTGGTGCAGCTTCGCCGCGTTCAGGTGGAAGGGCGGGCCGGCGAGGGAGCGCTGCACCTCCCCGGCCGTGCGCTGGATCTCAGCGGCCAGGGTGGAGTAGTCGGCACTGACGCGATCGGCGAACAGCGTGATCGCCCCGGCCACCACGATGATCGCCAGCAGGAACGTGCACCAGGCCGCCAGCAATGGCGCCATGCCGGCCCGGCGCAGCCGGGCGGCCAGCGGCTGCAGCAGCGCCGTCAGCAGCATCGCGGCGATGAACGGCAGCACCACCAGACGCAGCGCCACGGCCAGCCGGAACGTCACGTAGATGAGGAGCGCGACGAGCAGCAGCCGCCAGGACCACGCGGCGGCCTGTTGCAGCAGCCGCGGGACCTGAGAGTCCGGCACCGGAACCGCTGATGCCGGGGCGGCGTCCGCCGCGGTAGAGTTCCCTGGCTCCGCCTCGGGTTCTGGTGAGGCTCGCAGCAGGAGTCGGCGGGCAGCCGCCCGGAGTCCGGTCCGCGGCTGCGCTTCCGGGATCTCAGCAGGCCCATCGCCCGGCGCAGGCGAGGGACCGGTCATGGGGTACATGTAACCAACTACGGTAGTGCCATGCACGGTTACCGCGAGCGCCTGAGCGCGCCAGTCTCATGGTGGATCACCGGGATGGTCACGATGTTCACCTTCGGGTCCATCGTCTGGTTCGGCTTCCCGCTCTGGGTGGCCGTGGTGACCTATGCCTTCTGCCTCGGGGTGACCGCGGCGTTCCTGCTGAACTGGGGCCGGGCCACGATCACGGTGACCGGAGCTGAACTGATCGCGGGCGGCAGCAGGCTGCCGCTGGGGGCGACCGGTGAGGTACAGCCACTGAACGAGGCTCAGACGACGGCGCTGCGGGGACCCCACGCCGATCCGCGTGCGCACCTACTCATCAGGCCGTATCTGCGGCAGGCGGTCTATGTCGAGGTCACCGACGAAGCCAGCGACGTCCCGTACTGGCTGCTGGCGACGAGGCGCCCGGCCGAGCTAGCAGCCGCCATCGAACGCTGTCGTGTCCCCGCGGGACCCGCCGGGCCGGCCAGCCTCGCCGGGCCCCTCTAGCCGGAATCACGAGGTCACACCGGGGCTTTTCCTCGGCCATCGCAACCCAGATCGGCGGGCGCGCGCTGGTCGCCATCACGGCCGTGGGATGATCTCTAGGTCACGGTGAGGAGGGAACGCCCATGGCGGACAAGCGGGGTAGCTCGGGCTCGAAGGCCGTCAACGCCCTGGTCGGCGCCGCCGCTGCATTCGTCGCGCGCAAGCTGCTGTCCTTTGTCTGGAAGACCGTCACCGGCAAGCAGCCGCCGGAGCACCCAGAAGACCCGCAGGTTGCGCTGCGCGAGGCCGTCATCTGGGGCATCGTGCTGGGCGCCGGCGTGAGTACCGCGCGGATGCTGGCGACCAGGGCCGCTAGCGGGCGGCGGAAGGCGGATTCCGACCTCGACGGTCCGCCGGTTTAGCAACGGCAAAGGTCCGGCCCGCCGGGAGTACGCAGGGGTGCCCGGCTGCACCCACGGCACGGCGTATTGCCCTACTGTTGGGCTGTGCATGGCAAGAATCGCTCGCGGCTGACGTTCAAGGCCGCATACGCAATACGGCACCCGGGCCGCATCGCCAGCCACGTCCGCCGGCAGGCTCGGGATACCTGGTACGGGCTCACCACGCCTGACCACGTGAGCTACTACCGGGCTGTGATGCGCTCAGACACGGCCCGCAGCAGCGAGGCAGCGGTCGGCAGCAAGACTCACGCGTCCTGGTTGCAGATCGGCCAGATGCAGTTCGACTACCTGATGAAGCACGGGCTGAAGCCGGACATGCGGATGCTGGACATCGGCTGTGGCAACCTCAGGGCCG
Organism: Streptosporangiaceae bacterium; assembly: GCA_030040195.1. Taxonomy (GTDB): domain Bacteria; phylum Actinomycetota; class Actinomycetes; order Streptosporangiales; family Streptosporangiaceae; genus JAJYUU01. The sequence goes on from JASHUE010000049.1 coordinate 6,267, forward strand.
GCCGGCTGTTCATCGACTACCTGGACTCTGGCAACTATTACGGCACGGACATATCTCCGGAGATCCTGCTCGCCGCGCAGCGAACCGTCGAGGAGTATGGCCTGCAGCGCAAGCTGCCGTACTTGGTGCTGACCAGCGACCTGAAGCTGGCGTTCCTCCCCGACAGCCATTTCGACATCGTGCACGCCCACAGCGTCTTCTCGCACTCGCCGCTGACCGTCATCGACGAGTGCCTGGCCCACGTCGGCCGCATCATGGCACCGGGCGGCCGGTTCGACTTCACCTTCGACCGGACCGCTGGCACCGAGCATCAGGTGCTGCGCGAGGACTTCTATTACCGCACCGAGACGCTGATTGACCTGGCCGCCAGCCACGGCCTCGAGGCTGAGTACATGGCGGACTGGGAGGAAACCGGCCACCATCAGTCGAAGATCCGCGTGATCCGACCCGCCTGACCAGGGCTGGAGCAAGGGCCGTATCCCTGCCCCCGGCATCGCCGAGCGAGCATCCCGCCCCGGAATCGCTGAACGGGCATCCCGCCCGGACGCCTCGGCTTGGCTTTCCTGGATACTTTTATCCGCGTTTACCAGCCACACTGGTAGCCGTCACGGGCGTCAGGTAACGCTGGCTGTGGGAGGCGGAGATTGTCCGGTGATGAGCGCGTGCTCGGCATGGTTCTCGCGGGTGGGGCCGGCAAGAGGCTGGCGCCCCTGACGGCGGACCGGGCCAAGCCAGCGGTGCCGTTCGCGGGCCTGTACCGGCTCGTGGACTTTGCGCTATCGAACCTGGTCAATGCCGGGATGCGCAGGATCTGCGTGCTGACGCAGTACAAGAGCCACAGCCTGGACCGGCATATCACCACGACCTGGCGGCTGTCGAGCCTGCTCGGCAACTACGTGACCCCCGTGCCGGCCCAGCAGCGCCTTGGTCCACACTGGTACACCGGCTCGGCCGACGCGATCTACCAGTCGCTGAACCTGATCTTTGACGACGAGCCCGACCTCGTGGCCGTCTTCGGCG
>JASHUE010000472.1:0-9980 GCA_030040195.1 Streptosporangiaceae bacterium
GGCTTCGCGCGGCCTAATCCCCGGCCTATGTTCCCGAACCCGCCGGGGCTATTGCGCGTCGAGCCGCACTCAGAAGGGTTGCGCGACCGGATCTGGTGGGGTGCCGCATCACAGCGAACAGCCGCCTGGGCGGCCGAACTGGGCATGAACATGCAGAGTTCTACTCTGATCAGCAACGAGTCGGACAAACCATTCCACCTGCAGCAGGCTGAGCAGATCCAGGTATTCCGTGACGCTTGGCAGAAGGCTGGTCACGAGCGCGAGCCGCGAGTGTCAGTGAGCCGAAGCGTCTTCGCCCTGGTGGACGACCGGGATCGCGCGTACTTCGGCCGTCGTAACCAGGAAAGCGACGAGGTCGGGTTTATCGACGCGGAGACCCAGGCGATCTTCGGCCGAACGTACGCCGCGGAGCCGGATGTACTGATCAAGCAGCTCAGGGAAGACGAGGCGATCGCGGCCGCGGACACGCTGCTGCTCACCGTGCCCAACCAGCTTGGTGTCGAGTACAACGCGCATGTCATCGACAGCATCCTGACCCACGTGGCGCCCGCGCTCGGGTGGCGATAAGGCCTCTCGCCGATCAGCTTGCTCCTGCTGGTACATCGCCGAGCCGTCGGCACCGGTCAGCTGCCGCCTCTACCCGGTCGAACAAGCCGCGATCCCCGCGCAGCCGGGCCCTCAGCCCTCACTGGCAGCCTGGCCCGAATGGCAGGCCGCCTCGCTGGTTCCTTGTGCTGCTCGGCCATCTTGAACTGGGCCTCGGCTGCCGCCTTGGGATAGCTTGACCAGCCGTGGCTGAGACGCAGCGGTCCGCATCCGCGAACGCCCGTGGCTGTCGGCGTGCTCACGCCGATGGGCCTGAATGAGGCTGCCGGCCCTAATGAAGAGGAGGGCTCACGTGATCAGTCCGGTCATGCCGTATCAGAAGCGGTACCTGGACGTGTCCGGCCAGACCATGGCCTACGTCGAGGCCGGCGAGGGAAACCCGATCGTCTTCCTGCACGGCAACCCGACCTCGTCCTACCTGTGGCGAAACGTCCTCCCCTACCTGCATCCGGCGGGCCGGTGCATCGCTCCCGACCTGATCGGGATGGGCGACTCGCGCAAGCTGCCCGCAAGCGGCCCCGCTTCCTACACATTCGCCGAGCACCGACGTTATCTCGACGCCCTGCTCGACGCCCTGGGCGTGCAAGAGCGGGTGACCTTCGTCGTGCACGACTGGGGCTCCGCGCTCGGTTTTGACTGGGCGAACCGGCACCGAGGCGCGATACGAGGTATCGCCTACATGGAGGCGATTGTGCAACCGGTCAGCTGGGACCAGTGGTCGCCGCAGACCCGGACGTTCTTCCAGCGACTCCGCTCCCCGCAAGGAGAGCAAATGGTCCTGGCGGACAACCTGTTCGTCGAGTCCCTGCTGCCGCAGCGGGTCCTCCGCACGCTCACCAACGCAGAGATGGATGCCTACCGGAGCCCGTTCCGCGAATCCGGCGAGGGGCGACGGCCCATGCTCAGCTGGCCCCGCCAGCTGCCTATCGATGGCGAGCCAGCCGACGTCTGCCAGACTGTCGCCTCCTACGGCCAGTGGCTCGCCACCAGCCCGCTGCCCAAGCTGTTCGTCAACGCTGACCCCGGCACCCTCTCGGCTGACGAGCGCGCTTTCTGCCGCAGCTGGCCTAATCAGGCCGAGGCGACCGTTCCTGGCCTGCACTTCCTCCAGGAAGACTCACCGCACGGGATAGGACGCGCACTCGCCCAGTGGTACGACTCGCTCCCAGCCTGACGATTACGACAACGGCGGGAGCCATGCCACGTGCGGCCGGGCTAAGCCCGAGCCTGCGCCGATGGGGCCAGTAGATCAAGCGCAGCGCGGCGCTGTTGTGGTGCCGCCCCGCTCGAGCGTATCCCGGATCACCTCGATGGCCTTATCCATCAGGGCGCCGATCGGTTCAGCAAGATCGTCGGGGAGCACGTCGGTCGTCCACACAAACCTGCACCGACTGCTGCCGTCGGCGATGACCTGAGCCGAGGCATTGTGGTGCGTGGTGCCAAGCGCGCTGACGGTAGCCGTGTAGGAAAGGCGCATCGCCTGGTCATCGACGCCCACGAGCTGCTCTGTGGCGACGGCGCCGTTGAAGAACGTCACCTGCCGAAGCGCGGGGCTCAGCATGCGCAGACCGGTGACGAAGCCGGGAGCAACACGCTCGTGCACGGCACCGAAGTCACGTAGTGCGTCCCAGCAGTCCTCAGCCTTCGCATTGATGGCGACTTCCCTGATGACTGATGCCATAGCCACTCACCCAGTCCCGTCCGCAACGCGAACCCGTTGCCCTCAGGATGTCGCGCGTCCCGCTGTCCATGACACTGAGCCGAGCGCTAAACGCAAACGGTTACGCGCCGGCCCGCCGCGCACTCTCTGCGCAGCACCTACATGCAGCAACGCGCCGGCTACAGGTCAAACTTGCTCTCGCAAGGTAGCCGCCCGCTGCCGGTAGGCGCGCGATTTGGAACGCGAGCCGCAGAGACGCATGGTGCACCAGCAGCCGCTCATGGCGGGGGAGCGGTCATAGAAAGCCCAGCGGCAGTCATCGGAAATGCACGCTTTGAGCCTCATCCATGTGCCCGTTGTGCTTGCCTCCGCGGCGATCAGCAGCAGGCGTGCTAGGGCATCGCTGACACCCTCGCCGGTCGCCACCACCCGGACCTTGCCGTCGGCGGTCACCTCCAGCCGGGTGTGCAGCCGCTGCGCAATCCGCCCAAGTTCGGCAGCGGCGGCCTCCGGCGGTACGTGTCCGGCATGCGAGAGCAGCACACCTCGCAGCGCCTCCCGCAGGCTTAGCGCTTGCCGCAAGGCGGCCAGATTGACCGAGGCCGTGCGGTCCGGCTTCAAGAGGTCGGCGTCGGTTAGCCAACTCGCCAGTTCACCCGGACCAGTCAACGTGTCGGTGCCGAGGTGGATGTGCCTGGTGTTGACGAACGTCTGAATGGTCGCCAGGTCGCCAGGTGCCTTAGGCACAACTACGACAGGCCCGCCTCGTGCCATCCTGCTCCTTCAGGCCAGAACCACGAGCATCGTACATGTGCTGGTGTCCGGACCCCTGCAGGTACGCAAGCGCGCTGCTCCCGATGAAGGAACGTTACCGGTGCCGGTGCATCCGCTCGTACCGGCCCTCAAGAGGCTCGGAAGGGCGACCAAGCAGGGCCAGCAGTGCCGTTCAACCATCGTGTTCGCGCAGTCGAACGAGTTCGGTTCCGGTCTCCAGGTCCGACTCAAGCGCCAGGCAAATGGCCGGCGTTTCAGCCCGCTGACCGACCAGATCGCGGGCACCGTCCGGCCGCGCTATGCCGCGGCGTTGACCCGAATGGTTGAGACCGGGACGCTGATGGCCAGGCGGCCCGCGCCTGGTCATGCCGGAGCCATCCGTAGCTGACCTGTAACCGGCACGACCTGACCCGCCAAGGCGCGGCCGTGGCCGGGCCGCGGTTTCGCGAAATCAGATGGGCGGAGTTGTAGATGGCACATCAAGCTCGCAAGGGACGCGCAACTTACCGGCCGGAGATTGTGGAGTTGCGCCAGGTGCGCGGCTTCATCGTTTTCGATCTTCCGGGGGCGCAGACCTGCTCTGGGGGAACGAGGCTGGCGCCGGACGTCACGGTGGCCGAGGTGGCGCTGCTCGCCCGGGCCATGACCTATAAGTTCGCATCTCTGAGTGTCAAGGTTGGCGGCGCGAAAGCGGGCATCGTGGCGGATCCGGCCGACCGCGCTGGGCGGACGGCGCAGATGGCCAGCTATTGCGCGGAGGTGCGCCCGCTGGCTGACGCTGGCCGATTTCTGACTGGCCCAGACATGGGAACGTCGGAGGGAGACTTCGCGCCGCTGCGCGAGCACCGGGCTGCCCCGAGCGCGATCAGCGCCGTCGTACGCGATGTACCGTTCGAGGATCTGCTGACCGGGTACGGGGTCGCGGTCGCTGCCGAGGCAGCTTTGCGCGCCAGGGACGGCGGCGGCTGGGACGGCCATTCGGCGGCGATCGAAGGCTTTGGGAAGGTGGGCGGGGGCGTGGCCCGCGAGATCGTCAACCGCGGCGGCCACATAGTTGCGATTTCCACACTCGCCGGTAGCATCACCGATCCGTCGGGACTGGACGTCGAAGAGTTGCTGGCGCTGCGGCGCAGCTACGGCGATGAGTTCGTCGCGCACTGCGGTAGGCCAGTTCGTGCGCCGGCCGAGCTGTTCACCGCGGCGGTTGATGTCGTCGTCCCAGGCGCTCGCCCGGGCGCCATCAACGACAGGGTTGCGCGGTCGCTAGCGCCCCGCGTGCAGGTGGTCGCGCCGGCCGCCAACGTTCCCTACACGAGGCGCGGGGCGGAGGTGCTGCGCCGCCGCGGAATCACGGCACTGGCTGACTTCGTCTGCAACGCGGGCGCGGTGATCGGTTACCGATCGGCCGCGGACGCGACACCGGACCAGGTGCTGGCGGTAACGGCGGACAAGATCAGCGAAGCCACCCGGGCGGCGCTGGCCCATCCGTGCGGACCGCTCGCCGGAGCCTGTGAACGGGCGGCCGGATTCCTCCGGACCTGGTGGGGCGAGCCGCCCGCGCCACCGTTCGCCGCCTGAGCCGTTCGGGCCGCCGGAAGGCCTCGCATCCAGCGCCACAATGGTCAGCCGGGCGGGCAAGTCCCCCCGTGAAGAACACCGGATCTTTCAAGGTCGGCGCGGGAATCGAGTGGTCTTACAATGCAGGCAGCCTGACAGCGCGCCACGTCACCACGTGCGAGCCCTGGGGGTTTCCGTGAACATCCACCTGCTCACCCTCTACGTTGCCGCGGTTTTCCTGGCCATGATCGCGCCGGGCCCGGACATGATGTTCATACTGGCGACCGGCGCGCGCGGCGGACCCCGCGTGGGACTGCTCGCGACACTCGGCGTCGCCTCCAGCGAGATCGTCCAGATCACCGCCGTGGCGGCAGGTCTGGCCGCTCTGTTCGCAACCGCGCCAACGGCCTTCGCCGTGCTGCGGCTATGCGGGGCGGCATATCTGCTGTACCTGGGAGTGCAGGCGCTGCGCCACGCACGGCGCGGCAGCCCACTCACAGCACCTCAGGCCGACCCGCACGTAACCGGACGGTACGCATACCTCCGCGGCGCAGCGACGAATCTGGTCAACCCCAAGTCGGTTACCTTCGTGGTCGCGCTGCTGCCTCAGTTCGTGGACCGCGGACTCGGGCACGTACCCGTGCAATTTGCGGTCCTGGGAGCGATCTTCGTCGCATTCGAGCTGCTGATCGATGGCACGGTCGGCCTCGCGGCCGGACGGCTTGGCAGCTGGCTGTCACGACGGCAGCGTGCGCGGCAGGCTCTCGACGCAAGCTCAGGAGCGATCTTGATGGCGCTGGCCGGCCGACTAGCCCTCGAGCGGTGACCCGCCAGCCCGTGTCTGAACCGAGGTCCGATCGGCAGTGGCCGATCGGGCGCCGACGGCGCAAGCCTTACATGCCCGAGCGAAATGGGCAGCCGTTGGGGTCGGCTCTCGGTCGGCGCGAGGCTAGTTGGAGAACACGAGTTGCTCGGCCTCTGCGGTCTTGGCTTGCGGGCTGGGCGGTTGCCGCAGGGTCGTGAGGTAGGCGTCGCCCGGGTAGCCGGTCGCGGCGATGAGGGCCTCGGCCCGGTGCAGGTCGTAGGGCGTGACCACGAGTCGCACGACGTCGGAGATCAGGGCCCAGCGCGCTCCGGGGGCCGGGGCGTAGGGCAGGCCGACGCTGCCTGCTCCGGTGATCACCTTGCCGGCGGCGTCGCGGCGGTACTGCACGTGGGTGTGGCCGTGTGCCACGACCGCCTCATCGACACCGCGGGTCGCCTCCCGGAGCCGGTCCTCGGCGGTCAGGCTGGTCAGCAGTTCGATGTCGCTGCGCGGGCTGCCGTGGCACAGCCGCAGTCCGCCGGTTGCCGGGTGGGCGACCCGCAGGCCGCCGGGCCAGGAGCCGATCGCGGCCAGGCCGTCGTCGCCGTGGGCGGCCACGAGCCACTCGTCCACCTCGCGCTCGAACGGGCGGTCACCGGTGCTGAGCTCCAGCACCCAGCGCTCCCCGTTCCCGGCCAGGTGGAAGACCGGCATCTTCAGGTCGGCACACCGGTCGAGCACGCCGCGTGGGTCGGGCCCGGTCGTCGTGCAGCCGAGGAAAGCTACGGCGCCGGCCTGGGCAAAGTCCTCCGATGCCAGCACGGCGTCCAGGGCGGCGGTGTTGCCGTGCACGTCAGCCAGGCAGGCCAGCACCGCCCCGCCGGCGTCGACCAGGTCGACTCGTCTCGGCGCACTGCGCTGGATCTCTTCGGGGCTCTCCACTCTTCATCTTCCTCCCGCCTGCAGCTGAATGACTCGGGGCGTCGCCGACTGGCGCCAGGGGATGCTTCGCGATCAGGGGGCTTTGGCGCTCCGGCCCAGCCTAGCGGCCGAGTTGGTTCGGCCAGATCGCTTAGCTGGCCGCCCTTGCCGCATCGACTTGGGACCTGCCCTCACAATGGCCAGCGCCACCTGCATCGGGCATCTGCTGGTTGTGTCTTCGGCTCGGACGGCGATACGGTCACGTTACTAGCTAAGTACGTTTGATAGTGACGGACGGCCACGAGGACAGCGATCACCGAGCGGCCGAGCCGTGCCGTTCACATCGGCTGGTGCTGTCGTCTGGGGCGAGGTTGAGTACGCGTGCTACGGAGCGGGGACCCGGTGGTTGACATCGCTGATTCTCTCGGCGTGACCGCGCTGAGTCTTGCGCCACGGGGTGGGGCGCGGTACCGCGAAGCCGGCTCATCAGGCGTGGCAAACGAAGAGGAGGCGCCGCTCGTCCCCTGCGGGTCCCTCATCCGAGGGGACACTCCCAGGCTCGAGGGCGAAAATCTTGAACACGTTCAGGCGCTAGCGGAGGTGCAGGCGTCCTGGCCCCCAGTGTTAGTACACCGAGGGACCATGCGCGTCATCGACGGAATGCACCGGCTGCTGGCAGCGCAGTTGCGCGCTGATCAAACGATCCGCGTGCGGTTCTTCGACGGCGGCGAAGACGACGCGTTCATCGCAGCCGTGCGGGAGAACGTGGCGCATGGCCTGCCCCTGACGCTCGCCGACAGGCGCGCCGCCGCGCTGCGCATCATCGGATCGCAGTCACAACGCTCCGATCGGTGGATTGGTGAGGTCACCGGCCTGTCCCCGGGCACGGTGAGCGCGATCCGGCATCGCGCTGGAACGCCAGGGGCCGACGATACGGCCAGGGTCGGCCGGGACGGGCGGGTCCGGCCACTCAGCACAGTCGAGGGCAGGCTCAGGGCGCGGCAAGAAATCATCCAGAACCCCGGGGCGTCGCTACGGCAAATCGCCAGGGCAGCCGGCATCTCGCCGGCGACTGCGAAGGATGTGCGCGACCGGCTGCTCGCTGGAGATGACCCTGTCCCGGTCCGTCAGCGAAGTCCCGGTCGGCGAGCGTCTGCCGTCCGCCCCTCGCTTAGCGGTGAGAGTCAGCACGCTGGCGACGACAGCCGAAGAGATGTCGCCTGGTCCCTGCAGCAGTTGGGCAAGGACCCCTCCGTCCGGTATACCGATTCAGGCCGGACTCTGATCCAGTGGCTCAACAATCATGCCTGCGGACCCGACCCGATGGTGCTTGGCCTCATCGACAAGATGCCACCCCACTGCGGCTACCTCATTGCCGACATCGCCCGCGGCTGCGCCGTGAAATGGAACGAACTCGCCGCGGGGCTAGACCAGCAACTGCGCCATGGCTAGATCGACGCCGGAGCTATGAGACCGGCGGTGACGTGCCGCAGCCGGAAATGGACGTGTCTCATAACGATCCCGAGTACCCATCCGTTACCTCCACAGCGAGTGTCAGTCGCAGGAGTCTGCTAGCAGCTGCCGGCACGGTCGGAATGGCGGCGTGCTGTCCACCGGCTTCATGGGCGCCGAGAACGGCGACATCCCGATCGGCGGCTCGGTCGCCGTGCTGGCAGAGGGCCCGGTCGGCCTGATGGCGACCGCCGGGGCCAGGCTGCGCGGCGCCGGCTTGGTCATCGGTGTCGAGGCTGTCCCGCGCCGCCAGGAACTGGCCCGCTTCTACGGCGCCGACGAGATTGTGGACTTCACGACCGAGGACGTGGTCGACCGGATCGCGGACCTGACCGGCGGCGAGGGCGTCGACACGGCTATCGAGGCGCTCGGCGCGGACGTGACCTTCCAGACCGCGGTCAAGGTAACTAAGCCGGGCGGGACGATCTCCAATACCGGCTACTTCGGCGAGGGCGAGTTCGTGCGCATCCCGCGCGTCGAGTGGGGCGTCGGGATGGCGGACAAGACCATTGCCACCGGGCTGTGCCCTGGCGGCCGGCTGCGCATGCAGCGGCTGCTGCAAGTCCTCGAAACAGGCCGCGTCGACCCGACGCTCATGACCACCCACCGGTTCCCGTTTGACCAGATGGACCGGGCATTCGAGGTCTCCGACCAGAAACTCGAGGACGTTATCAAGCCGCTCATCACGTTCTCATAGCCAGCCCGTGCGATGTCAGCCACGACGGTGCTTAATCGCCTTGCCGTCTTCGGCGCCACCGGCGACCTGACGGCACGGTACCTGCTGCCCGCGATCGCGGCGCTGCGCGCCACGGGCGAGGCCGGTGACGGATTTCAGCTGATCGCGGCCGGGCGCGACGACTGGTCCAGCTCTCAGTTTCGGGACTGGGCGGCTGCCCAGCTCGCCCGTCACGCGGGCGATCTGCCCGCCACCATCCAGGCTGCGGTCGCGTCATCGGCCACCTACCAGCAGGCAGACGTCACCGACGCGACCAGTGTCGCGCGCGTCGTCGCCGACGATCCGGTTGCCTGCTACCTCGCGCTACCGCCCGCGGTGTTTCCCGCCGCAGTGTCGGCGCTGCACGACGCGGGCCTGCCCGACGGCAGCCGAATCGTGCTGGAGAAACCGTTCGGCGAGGATCTTGGCAGTGCGATCGAGCTGAACCGGCTGCTCGCCGACACTCTTCCCGAGCGGGCAGTATTCAGGGTCGACCACTTCCTGGCCATGACGACCGTGCAGAACCTGCTCGGCACCCGGCTGGCCAACCGCGTGTTCGAGCCGCTCTGGAACAGCGTCCATATCGCCGAGATCGACATCGTGTGGGACGAGTCGCTGGCGCTGGAGGGCCGAGCCGGTTACTACGACGGCGTCGGCGCCCTGAAGGACATGCTGCAAAACCACCTGCTGCAACTGCTGTGCCTGGTGGCGATGGAACCCCCGATCAGCCTCGGCGAGCGGGACCTGCGCGACCGCAAGGTCGACGTCCTCCGCTCAGTAAGGCCACTCACGAGCGATGACATTGCGCGGGGCACGCGCCGCGGCCAGTCCACCGGCGGCCGGATCGGTGACCGCGAGGTGCCCGCCTACGATGACGAGGACGGCGTCAACCCCGCGCACCGAACCGAGACTTTCGCTGAGATCGAGCTGAGGCTGGATAACTGGCGCTGGCCTGACACGGTGTTCCGGCTCCGCACCGGTAAGGCTCTGCGACGGGACCGCAAGGAAGTCGCTGTCTGTTTCCGCGACCTGCCGCACCTGCCGTTCGCGCACCGCGGCGACGAAGCGGCCAACCTGCTGAGGTTCGGACTTGACCCGAGAACGTCAGCCTCGAACTGACCGGCATCTGCCCGCGCCCTCAGACCCTCTCGCCCATGTCTCTGGTTGCGGAGCTCGAATCGCCCGAGCTGCCCGCCTACGGCCAGTTGCTGCACTCGGTGCTCACCGGCGACACCGCACTAGCCATCCGCGGCGACGAGGCCGAAGAGTCCTGGCGAGTCGTCAGCCCGGTGCTGGAGGCCTGGGCGAAAGACGTAGTGCCGCTGCAGGATTACACGGCGGGCTCGGACGGACCAGCGCGATGACATCCGCAACGCAGTGATGCCGAACACCACCACGAACAGCCACTCACTATCTACCCAGTCGTCATA